>DASWYH010000124.1:0-9526 GCA_036405095.1 Gemmata sp.
CGTGGAACCCCTTCGCGGTGTGCGGCGATCGGCTGCGGTGTGGCCCGATCAATCCCCACTTGAGCCAATTCTGCTCTCTGCGCGGATTTCCGCAACGGAACGCGCGCAACAAAACGCCCGCGCGCAACAAGTCGGCCGGGCGCTATCGGCGCAAACTTGCGAGCCGTTACAGCCGCTACAGCAGGCGTAAAAAGAAGAGTTTTGCCAAACTAACTGAGGTGGTATTCCCGTGTGAAAAGCCCCGGGGCTCGTGCCTGCTGGCTACAAGTCAGCAGGCACGAGCCCCGGGGGTCCGCTTCGCAGATGGGGTTACTTCTTGCCGATCAAACCGCGCAGGTGCTCCAGCGCCTTCGCCAGTTGCTTGTCCTTCGAGGGATCGACGGCCGGGGCCTTCTTGCCGGGGGGCGGGATCACTTCGAGGTCGCGGCTGTACTCGAACCAGTCGGCCAACTCCTCGCGGGTCATCTTCATTTCGAACCCGGCGTCCGGCTTCACCCCCCACTCGTCCTTGGCCTTCAGGTCCGGCGACTGCTCCATCGCGACCTTGTCAATGTTCCGGCCGCTCGGCGGGTAGTACCGGGCCACCGTGTACTTGATGCGCCCGCCGGTGATTTCATACGGCTCGACGTGCTGGACGCTGCCCTTGCCGTAGCTCCGCTCACCCATGATCGTCGCGCGGCTATGGTCCTGGAGGCACGCGGACAGGATCTCACTGGCGCTGGCGCTGTTCCCGTTGATGAGGACCACGATCGGGAAGCTCTTGTCCCCCGGGTTGCGGCCCGAAAAGGTTACGGTCGGCCGGCCGGCGCGGTCCTTCGTGGTCACGATCGCCTCCTTGCCCACGAACAGCTCGCAGATGTCGATGACGCCCTTCAGCGACCCGCCCGGGTTGTTCCGCACGTCGATGATGAGCCCGTTGAGCCCGGTGCGCTTCATGCTCGCCAGGGCGCGCTTGATGTCGGCCGTGGTGCCGAGGTCGTCCGAGATCGAGATGAACTGGCTCAGGTGCAGGTAGCCGATCTTGTTCTTCTCGTCGAGGTAGTAGCTCCAGTCGTTCTTCTCGTTCCGCTGCACCCCGTGAACGGTTTCCACCATCACGAAGTCGCGGGTGATGCGGAACACCTTCGGCTCCTTCTCGCCCTCGCGCTCGACGACGAGCGCGACCGGGGTGTCCGGGGCCCCGGTGATGAGGTTCACCGCGTCGTCGGTCTTCAGCCCCTTGGTGCTGTGGACCTTCTTCGCGCCGGCCGGGAGCGGGTTGCCCTGCTTGTCCACTTCCAGGCGGATCTCGGTGATGAGGTCGCCGGCCTGGATGCCCGCGCGGAACGCCGGGCCGCCCTTGATCGGGGTGACGACGAGGAGCCCGTCGCGGACCGCCTCGCGGCGGATGATGATGCCCACGCCGGGGAACCGGCCGAACAGCTGGCCCTGCGTGCGGAGCCACTCTTCCTTCGTGAAGTAGCCCGCGTAGGGGTCGTGGAGCGCGCCGACGAGGGCGCGGATGGTCACGTCGGCCCCCTTCTCGCCGTCCAGGTCCTCGCGCTTGCCGAGCCGCAGCCGGGCCTCGGTGAGCAGCTCCTTGCCGCGCTCGTCGGTGATCTTCTCGGGGGTCTTGATGGCGTCCGCGATGTCGGCCGGGACCGGCTCATCGGCCTCGGTGTACAGCCCCTTCACCGCAAGTGCGGTGAGTTCGCCGCGGGTCATCGGCTTGATGTACTCGGCCGCCAGCTTGTAGACCGACGGGAGCACCTTGCGGGTGAACTCCTGGGCCTCGTCGGTGGACAGCGCCAGCTCTTCGAGGAGCTTCTTGCGCGCGGCCTCGAGGTCGGCCACGGTCCCGCCGTCGGCGAGCTTCTGGTACTCCTTGCGGAGCGCCTGGGACCACTTGAGCTTGGGCATCCGGAACAGCAGGTTCACCCCCTCTTTTGCGAGGTCCGGGGTGAGGGTGCCGCCCTTCACGAGCCCCTCAACGGCGGCGATCCGCTTCTTGATGGTTGCGGTCTCGGCGGGGTTGTGAGTGACCCAGAACTTGCTGGCCCCGCGGCCCACGAACACCGGTTCGAGTTCCTTTTCCTTGTCGGTCTTCCCGACGGCGCGGGCGCCGTTGGGGATCTCCTTTTCGAGGTACTTGAGCAGCTCGCGGGTGGTGACGATCCCGTCCGACTCGTAGCCCTCGTTGTAGGGGGCCTGGTCGGCCTTCCCGCCGAGCCCGTCGGCGAGGACCGTGTAGAAGAGGCCGTGCGCGCCCTTCGTGAGCGCGTCCTGGAACGGCGGGTTGCCCAGGATCAGCACCCGGTTCGGGGGCAGCATGGTGTCGTCCTTTTCGTCGCCGAAGACGAGCTTCATGATCTCCAGCCAGCTCGGCTCCACGATCTTCTCGGTGCCCGCGTCGATCCCGCCCTTGTACTGCACGTCCATCATCAGCAGCACGTTCTGGCCCTTGAACTTCTTGAACGCCGGCGCCAGGTCGCTCATCTGGAGGGCCGTCTTGGCGCGCTCCTTGACGGTGCTGTCGCTGGTGAAGAAGCACGGCTTGTCGCCGGTGGACGACCCGCGGCCGAAGAACGCGAGGACGACCGTGTCGTCGCCGCCGGTGGCCTCGGCGGCGGCGTCCACCGCCTTCACGACCGCCTCGCGGGTCGCGTCGGCGGAGGTGAGGAGCTTCGCCCGATCGGGGGAGACGCCGAGGTGCTTCTTGTCGGTGAGCATCGCGTGGAGCGCTTTCGCGTCCGCGTCCGCGGTCGGGCGCGCGGTGATCGCCTTGTCTTTGAACTCGCCCACCCCGACGACCACGATGTACGGCCCTTGCGCCTTGCCGCTCTCGACCGCGGCGGCCGGCTCCGCGGCGGCCCGGACGAGTTGTGGCAAGGCCAGCAGCCCCAGCGCGGCGATCGCGCCCAGTACCCACGCGCGTGCGTTCATCAAGTGTCCTCTCCTATTTGGCGGGCTCAGACGATGCACCGTCTGGCCCATTGTCAACATTGGGCGGAACCCGTCAATCGCATTTAAGGGGCGGTTCCACGGCGCCAAACGGGCCGCGGGCGAGAGCCGAATCAGGTGCGGGCGCCTGAGTGATCCGGTGTGCGCCGGTGCGGCCCCGCCCTTCCCAGATACGACGCTTCAGCCCCCCTGGGCCAACTTCCGCAGGATCTCGATTCCGCGCCGGAGCGTGTCGTCGGACGCCGCGTAGGACACGCGGAAGTGCGTGTCCCGCCCGCTGAACACGCCCCCCGGGATCACCAGCAGGTTGTGCTTCACGGCCGCGGTGACGAACTCGGTGCCGGTGCCCCAAGGCGCCTTCGGGAACAGGTAGAACGCGCCGCCGGGCACCGCGAACTCGAACGCCCCCTTCAGCCCCTCAACTAGAAGGTCGCGCTTGCGCCTGTAGTCGGCCACGATCCCCGACACGTCGAAGTCCATCGCCGCGGCGCCCGCCCATTGTACGATGCTCGGGGCGCACACGAACGTGCACTGCTGGAGCTTGGCGATCTCCTGAACCAGCCACTTCGGCCCGTGTACCCACCCCAGGCGCCACCCGGTGATGCCGTAAGTTTTGCCGAAGCCCTCGATTACGAGAACGTTCGGATCGTGTTCGGCGGGGGAGCGCGGCGCGCCGTCGTAGTGGAACGCGCGATAAATCTCGTCGCTGATTAACAGGATCCCGCGGTCGCGGGCGAGCGCCGCGAGCCCCTTCTGCGCAGCCGCGTCGAGCACCGCGCCCGTTGGATTCGACGGAGTGGAGAGCAGAATCGCCTTGGTGCGCGGTGTGATCGCAGCCTCGATCTTGGCCAGATCCAGCCGGAAGTCTGGGTAAGTGTCCACCGTGACGAGTTTCCCGCCCGCGAGCGCGACCATGTTCGGGTACGCCACGAAGTACGGGTCCGCGGTGATGATCTCGTCGCCCGGGTTCACCACGGCCAGGAGCGCGAGCAGCAACCCGCCGCTGGTGCCGCTGGTGGCGATCACCTCGCGCTCCTGACCCGGGAACCGCTGCTGCACATCGGCGCGCAACCGGGTGAGCAACTCGGGGATGCCCTGGGTGACCGTGTACCCGTTGTGGTTCGCATCGATGGCCGCTTTCGCCGCGGCCTTGATCGGGTCGGGAACGTCGAAATGCGGTTGCCCGATGCTGAGGTTCACGGGGTCTTTGAGGGACTTGCCCAGCTCGAAAATTTTCCGCACACCGGACACTTCGACCGCCCGCGCGCGGTCCGCCAGCAACGCTTCGGAAATCACAAGACACCTCACGGAGACAAAGTGCGGGTCGAGCACGGTGCGCCGAACAACGCAAGCGGACACAGATCGAACGGCCGAGTTGCTACCACTCCGGGCTTCCGAGACCGGTGCTCGATGGCGCCCGTCTGCGGGTAACGCCTGCCTTTCGTTCTATCCGTAATCTTCCCGGCGGGGTGCTCTTGCAGGTCTCTCTGCGAAGCCCCGGGCGCTCTTGGGCCTTCTTGCGGCGCGTTAAAAATGCTGCCCCGTTACTGGCGCGGGTGCCGGCGGTCGTCGGGAACCCGCCCCCGCGCCGACCGAACCGGCCGAGCCGTCAGGTGCCGGCAGGTGCTCGTCAACTGGCCGCGACGGGAAAGAAACACGAAGGGCAACCGCGAATTGTGCGGCGGGCGGGTCGAAACTCGCGTTGGCGCTTTCGCAGGGTTCCAGACCGGCGCGCCCACCCGGCGGAGAGGCGCCACCGCCCTCTCCCGCAAGGAGAGCGATGAGACGACACGTTCACTCGTAAGGGCTTCTGGACCGAGCCGTTAAGCACAAAGACTCCGGGCACACGAAAGCGCCCGAAGTCCCGAGCCCTCTTGGTGCCTTCCTCTGTGCTTTTGTGGCTCGAGGAACCTATTTCGCTGGTCACCAGCGATCCTTAATCGCGAGTTGCGTCAGGCCACAATTGGTGAGGAACCTGGTGTTCGGTGGATCGGGTGCCTTCTTGGCCGAGTCGCCATTGTTCCATTTCGTACCCGGTGGGCTCCAGCTGTCCGTGCTCAGTCGAGAGCGAAGAGCGCTCCGCGTTCGCTTCAAAACGGTGGCGCTCTGCTCGTCCGTTGGCGCGCTCAGTGCCGACTGCGTGAAACGGCCGGCGCCGGGTGTCAGGTACGGTTCACGAGCACGATTTCGTGCAGCGCGGTGGCGAGCGCGCGCGGGTCAAGGGGCTTGGTGAACAGCGGGGTGCCGCTCATCCGGCGGAACGCAGACGCGGTGTACGCGTTCACCCCGCCGGACATCGCGCATCGGGCCAGATCGGGGGCGAGTTGCCCCAACTCGGCCAGCAACCGCCCGCCCTGGAGCCCCGGGAACTGAAGGTCCACGAGTGCGACATCGATCCGATCCTGGTGCTGCCGGTACGTTTCGACCGCGCTGTCGCCGTCGGCGGCCCAGACGTGCCACCCGGCGGCCTCCAGCCCCCGCGCGAGCACCGCGCGGGTGACCGGATCGGGGTCGACGAGCAACAGCCCCGGCAGGCGCATCGGGCTGCCGTCGTAATGGGTCATCATGTTCGACTCCTTTGCGCTCAGCCAGCGGCGAGTCGGAGCGCGGCGAAGTAGTTCTCGCGAGCGATTTCCCGCTCGGTTTGTTGCTCGATTGCGTCTGTGGGTTCCGGCTCGATCGCCGGGACCACTTCGGGGTACACGGCCGGAGCGTCGGGAACCAGTTTGCCGCTCGCGGTCAGGAGCGTCCCGGCCCAGCGGTAGATGTTGTGTTCCTCGACCTGGGCGCGCATCCGGCGCATGCGCCGCTCCTGCTCGGCCGGGGCCATCGTGAGGGCCGCGAACAGGGCGTCGGCCACCTCCGCGGCGTCGAACGGGTTCACCAGCAGCGCGTCGGTCAGCTCCCGGGCGGCCCCGGTGAACCGGGACAGCACCAGCGCCCCCTGCTCGTCCCCGCGCGCGGCCACGAACTCCTTGGCCACCAGGTTCATCCCGTCGTGCAGCGAGCTCACCACGCACGCCGCGGCGGTGCGGTACAGCACGTAGATGTCCTCGGGGCCGCAGTGCTCGTTGAGGAACACCACCGGCTCCCAGTCCCCGGTCCCGTGCTCCCCGTTGATCTGCTCGGCCAGGGCGCGCACCTCGTCGGCCAGGTCCCGGTACGCCGGGATGTGGGTCCGGGACGGGGCACCCACCTGCACGAAGTGGAACGTGCCCTTGAGTTCGGGGTGCTGGTGCAGCAACCGGTCCAGGCCCCGGAGCCGCTCCGGGATCCCCTTGGTGTAATCGACCCGGTCCACGCCCACGATCAGCTTGCGGCCCCCGAGCCGGTGCTTCTCCCGCAGGGCCCCGGCCCGGTCCTCCCAGTCGGCCCCCAGGTACTCCGCGGCCAGGGCCGGGTCCACGCTGATCGGGAACGGCTTGACGGTGGTGCCGTGCCCGCCCCGCTGGACCGCGAACCGCTCCCGGTCGATGCGGCACTCCAGGGCCCGGTCCACGCACTCCAGGAAGTTGTTGCAGTCGCCCTGGGTGTGGAACCCCATGAGGTCGTTGCCCAGCATCCCGGCCAGGATGTCCTTGGCCCAGGGGCACACCAGGAACTTCTCCGGCCCGGGCCACGGGATGTGCCAGAACTGGGCCGTCACCAGGTCCGGGCGGGCCGCCCTGAGGAGCGCCGGGAGCAGCGCGAAGTGGTAGTCCTGAACGAACACGAGGGCCGGGCCGCCTTGCGCTTCCTCAAGCACGGCCGCGGCGAACGTCTCGTTCACCTTCCGGTACGTGTCCCAGTGCTCGGGGTGGAACTGGAGGCGGGCGAACACCTGGTGGCACAGGGGCCACAACATGCTGTTGGCGGCGCCGTAGTAGTACCCCTCCTCGTCCTCCCGGGTGAGCCACACCCGGCGCAGCGCGTAGCTCGGGTCGTCCGGGGGCACCCCGACCCGCCCGCTCGCGTCGGTCACGGCCCGGTCCGCGTCCCCGGACCCGTGCGCCACCCACACGCCCCCGCACGCCTGCATCACCGGGTCCAGCGCCGTGGTCAGCCCGCCCGCCGGGCGCATCCACTCCACCGCCCCGTTCTTGTACCGGTGGATGTACGGCTCCCGGTTCGCCACCACGATCAGCTTCGCACCGCCGAGACGGGTTCGGGCCACTTCCTGTAAACGCTCTTTGGTCCACGCCACGGATGTCACCTCAAGACGGGAGTTGGACTGCGATTTCCGAGCCCCGCGCAGTGGCGGCGACATGGCCGCCCTCACTGCGCGGGGCGCTTTTCGGTGTTCAGCCGTTTCGTGTGGGTGGAGACCCGTTGGCCCGTGAGAACTGAGGAACATGCTGGGGTCCCGAGATGACACCCGAACGGTGTGTTCGGTCGCTCGTGGTCTCGGTCCCAAAACCGGTACGTCCCTCGGTTCTCACGGCTCACGGGCCACCACCCACCGAAGCGACTGGTTCTGGTCCAATCGAAAACTCGGTTTCCGGGCACCGCGGTTGCAACGACCTCTAAAGCAACGAAGGTGCCAGCGCGAAAAATGCCCCCGATGCGCCCGCCCCCGGTTCCGGCAGCGAGGCGACTGTTCGGCGGCATCTCATTCGGCAGTCGTAATTTACACGAACAAAATGGGTCGGCGCAATGCCCGTTGGGTTTGTAGGGATTTGCTCACACGAAAGCGCGAGCGACCCGAACCAGCACCGATTTTGGACAGAACACGGGCGAGCGACCAGAAAGTGAACAGCGCGAAATTGAAAGGGTGCCGGCAGGTGTTTCGGGGCACATGTTGTCAAGTCGAAAACCAGGCGCCGCAGGGCCGTTCCGTGTTTGTGTCTGGGTGGTGTGGGTTCCCCGTCGCTGACGCTCCGGGTTAGCCGGAACACAAGCGGCGCGTGGGCGAACCCGGAGCGTCAGCGACGGGGGGCGGTGCGGCCAATGTGAAACACGGAACGGCCCTACCAAACACCGCGACCTCCGGCTTGGTAACGTGGTGAGTTGCGGCTCGGGGTCTAAGATACATTGGCGGCGGTGCGCACGCGAACACAGGGGACACCATGCAATCTCGGTTGGTCGCCCGGCTGACGGCGCCCGTGGTCGCGGTGAGCGTGCTGCTGGTCGCGGTCGCGGCCGGGGCCGCGTGGTACGCGCACAACTCCCAGCGCAACGTGTCGCTGATGCTCGACAGTCACGTCGCCAGCGTCCACGCGGCCCAGGAACTGGAAATCAGCCTGCGCGAGATCCACGTCCAGTTCGACCGCTACCTCATCACCGGCCAGCGCAAGCACCTCGGCCCGGTGCCGCGGTTGCGCGCCCGCGCTGCGGAGGCACTCGCCGGGGCGGAGAACGTCGCCACGACTGAGCAGGAGCAGCTCCTGATGCGCCGGGTGCGGAAGGGGTACGAGCACTTCTTCGTTGAGTACGACCGGCTCGAACAGACGCCGCCCGAGCAGGGCGTTTACGCGAAGGTGCTGGAGCTGATCGACACGGTCCTGACCCACGAGATCCTGGAGCCCGCCCGCGAGTACCTGAAGATCAACGAGAACATGCTGAACCGCGCCGGCGAGGCGAACCGCGAGCTGTCGCAGCGGCTCACCGTCGGGCTGATCGGGTTGGGCGTGTGCGGGTCGGTCGCCGGGCTGCTCGGCGGGTGGGCGATCGCCGTCTCGCTGCGCCGCTCGCTGCTCGACACCGACCGCGTCCTGCGTGACACCGCGACGCTGCTCGGCGAGGCGGCCCATTCGCCCGACGGCCCGGCGGCCCCGAGCGGGGCCACGGAGACCACCCTCCAGCGGGTGACCCAGGCCGCGGCGGCGGTCCTGAAGCGGCTCAAGAAGACCGAGCGCGACGCGCTCCGGGCCGAGCAGCTCGCGTGGGTCGGGCAGATGGCCGCCGGGATCGCCCACGAGGTGCGGAACCCGCTGACGGTGATCAAGTTGCTGGTGCAGGCGGCCACCGACCCGCGCCGCGCCACCGGGTTCCGCCCACAGGACCTCCGCGTTCTGGAGGGCGAGATCCTGCGACTGGAGCAGATCATCCGGACGTTCCTGGACTTCGCCCGCCCGCCCCGCCCGGAGAAGAAGAGCGTGAACCCCGACGAGCTGATCCGCGCGTGCGTCGAGGGGGTGACCGCGCGGGCCGAGCTCCAGGGCGTCACGGTGCGGGCGGTGCTGCCGCCGGAGCTGCCGCCGCTCGACGCCGACCCGGGGCAACTGGGGCAGGTGCTTTACAACCTGCTGTTCAACGCGCTCGACGTGCTGCCCGCCGGGGGGGCGGTCCGCGTGACCGTGGCGGTCGCGCCCGCCGACACGGGGGGACCGGGCGAGGTGCTGACCGTCCTGGTTTCCGACAGCGGCCCGGGGCTGCCGGTCGGGCTCGAGGAGCAGATCTTCGACCCGTTCATCAGCACCAAAGAGACGGGGATGGGGCTGGGGCTGTCGATTTGCCGGCGGATCATCGAGGCCCACGGCGGGTCGATCGGGGCCACCAACGGCCCGTCGGGCGGCGCGGTGTTCGTGGTGCGGCTCCCGTGCGCGGCGCGGACCGAGCGCCGCCCCGGTGGGCTCAACCCCGTGAGGGTCGCGTGATGCCGAAGGTG
>DASWYH010000125.1:0-6716 GCA_036405095.1 Gemmata sp.
GCGGGTCCGCATCCGGCGGAGCTGCCGCTCGCACCCATCAATGATGGCCCTCCGCTCGTCCGCGAGCGCGCGGTCCACGGTGTACCGCAGCACCAGCGCGAGCCCGAACCCGAGGAACCCGAACCCGACCCAGATCCACAGGACGTTCAGGAGCGCGAGCAGGATGCAGAACAGCGCGAGCGCGGAGAGCCCGATGGCCCAGTCCGCCGCCCCCAGCCCGCCGAGGAACCGCTGGGTGCAGGAGAACAGGTGCCCCTTGCGGGTGACCCCGTCGATCACGAAGTACGCGAGCGTCGCTTCGAGCGCCAGCGCGAACGTGCCGAACGCCCACGGGATCTTCCCGAAGAAGGCGAGCAGCACCGCGACCAGCGCGATGGCCCCGAAGAACCCCGAGATGAGCTTCCCGCGGAGCACCGCCGCGCCGCACGAGTTGAATTGCAGGACCGACGTTTCGAGCCGCGAGATCTGGTCCTCGTGCGGTGAGAAGGTGCCCGTGCGGCGGACCCCGAGCCACGCTTCGAGGGTGCGGATCACCTCGCCCATGTCCTGGTAGCGGTCGTCCGCGCTCTTCGCCATCATCCGCTGGATGATGCTCGACACTTCCTTCGGAACCCGGCTCACGATCTGTTCCGGCGGCACCAGTGGGTCGTAGGCGTGCTTCGACATCAGCTCGACGGCGGTGGTCCCGTCGAACGGGGGGCGCCCGGTCACGAGCACGTAAAGCGTGCAGCCGAGGGAGTAGATGTCGGCGCGGTGGTCGACGCTCGCGGCGTCCCGGCACTGCTCCGGGGACATGTACGCGGGGGTGCCGAGCGCGATCCGGGCGCCGGTCATGTCCGGGGGGAGCGTGTGCAACCCGCTCTGTGAACTGGACCCGGTCCGGTCCTCGGCGGGGGAGACGGCCGGCGTTTTCACCAGCCCCAGGTCCGCGACCTTGATCACCCCCTGGGTGTCGAGGAGCAGGTTATCGGGCTTCACGTCGCGGTGGATCATGCCCCGGTCGTGTGCGTGCTTGAGCCCGCGCGCGGCCTGGAGGGTGTAGCCGACGGCCGTTTCCGGATCGAGCTTCCCCTCGGAGCGGATCAGGTCCGAGAGCGAGCGCCCGCGCACGTACTCCATGCTGAAGAAGTGCGCCCCGTCCGCCTCGCCGATGTCGTGGATCTGAACGATGTTCGGGTGTGCCAGTTGGGCCGCGGCGAATGCCTCGCGGGTGAACCGCGCGACGAACACGGGATCGGTGGCCCAGCGCCGGCTCATCACCTTCAGCGCAACCGGCCGGTCGAGCGACAGTTGCGTCGCGAGGTACACGGTTCCCATGCCGCCGCGCCCGAGTTCGCGCTCGATCGTGTACCCGCGGACCTCGGTCTTGGGCGGGAGCGGCGGTTCATCAGCGCTTCCCGGTCCCGGGGACCGGGTCGCGCTCCGCTCGTCCGCGGCACCCGAGCCGGCGAAGTCGAACAGGGACCCGGCGCCCGAGGCGCCCGCCGGGTCACTCGCCTCGGAGGGGCACGGGAGCGCGAACCCCGCGACCGACGCCCGCTCGTGCACCCGCGTTTCGGTGGGAACCGGCCGCACCTGCGTCGCGCTGCCGGGCCCTTCGGGTATCCACAGCAGGAACGGTTTCGCGCAGTTCGGGCACCGGGGCCGATAGCGCCCCGGCCTGGCGGATTTGAGGTTCAATCGGTGTTCGCAGTTCGGGCAGGCGATGGCCACAACGGGCACCCTCGCAGCGGGTTGGGCGGGGAGCGCGAAAGCAGCGCCGGCGCGGCCCCCGGGGACTGCCGCGCCGAACTGCCCGAACAAACGGTAGGTCACGATTGTTGGACCGGGCGCCGCGAATCGGCGCACCGGTTTAAGGGTTCAGACCCGAACAGAAATGGCCGCCCGAAGCGGGGCACCCGCGCGGCAATTTTAGGTAAGAGCAAAGGACGTGTTACACCGGGCGTGCGCCCATCCCGACCGCTTGCCGCACGAGCTGGAGCGTGATTTGCGCGGCAGCCCGTGCCTTCCGGGCGCCGGCGGTGAGCACCTCTTCGACGAACCCCGGGTCGCGGGCGAGTTGCTTCCGCCGCTCGCGCGCCGCCGCGAAGTAGCTTTCGATCTTCGCCAGGAGCTGCGCCTTCGCGTCGCCGTATCCGAAGGGGCGCCCGCCGCGCGCGTCCGCGGCCCGCATCGGGTTGCGGTACAGCTCGGCCATCTCGGCTTGCTCCGCGGCGGTTGCGAACAGCTTATAGAGCGCGAAGGCGTTGCACTTCTCCGGGCTCTTCGGCTCCTCAACGGGCGTCGAGTCGGTGACCACGCTCATCACCACGTTCTTGAGCGCCTTGCCCTCGGCGAAGATCTCGATCGTGTTCCCGTAGGACTTGCTCATCTTCCGGCCGTCGGTCCCGGGCACCACGGCGGCCTCGTTGTACACGCCATCGGGCAGCGGGAAGATCTCCCCATAGGCGTGGTTGAACGCGCCCGCAACATCGCGGGTCATTTCGAGGTGCTGTTCCTGATCTTTGCCAACCGGGACGAGGTGCGACCGGTAGATGAGGATGTCCGCGGCCATGAGCAGCGGGTACGTGAGCAACCCGACACTCGGCGTTAAGCCGTTGGCCACTTTATCTTTATAGGAGTGGGCACGTTCGAGGTGGGCCGCCCCGAACACCGTGGAGAAGAACCACGCGAGTTCGCACACTTCGGGCACATCGGATTGGCGGAAGAAGCTCGCTTTGGCGGGATCGAGCCCGAGCGCGAGGTAATCGAGGGCCACATCGCGCACGTTGTCGCTCAGGATTTGCCGCGCGGAGCGCGCGACGAGCGACTTGTTTTTCGCGGCCAGCCCGGCTTCTTTCTCCTCGGCTTCCTTGAGCGACGTGAGCGCGTGGTAATCCGCGATAAAGTAGAAGCACTCGCCGCTGTCTTGCCGCTCGATGTGCTGTTTGATGGCGCCGAAGTAGTTGCCCAGGTGCAACTTACCCGACGGTTGCACCCCGCTCAGGATGCGCGGGCGGACGGAAACGGTCATTTGCGGAACTCCAAACTTATCAGGGGCGCCCGCCTCCCGCACCAGGGTCGCACGACCCCGGTCTGATCGCCGCGCCGCGATGCGGTTGCGTCTCCAAGAAGACACGGTTACATTACGCGCGGTTCGTTCCGAAACCACGGTCACGAGCATGGACGGCCCCGACCCGACGACCCCCGACTCCCCCGCGCCCGGCGGGCCCGTCGCCACCAGCGACCCGCGCCGCACGGAACTGCTCCTCGAAGCGCTCAAGACCGCGATCCACACCCCCGGCGAGCACCGGCTCTTTCAATCGGGCAAGCTCCCGGGGCTGTTCCCGTCGCGCGCGGGCCTGGCGAACGAGCTGGCGCTCCAGGCGCTGCGCGACGGGTTCCTCGAGACGACGCGCACCGAGGCCAAGGGGAAGCTCATCACCGAGTGGGTCTGCGCGACCCCGAAAGCGGTCGGGTTCGTTCACGACCACGACTCGCCGCGCTCGATCCTGCGCGAACTCAAGGACGTGCTGCAAACGACGCGCACGGGCGTGCCGCAGTTCATGACCGAAGCGCGGGCCGAACTCGCGGCCCTTTCTGCGAGTTTCGAGGAGAAGGCGGCAACGGTGCTGGGCCACCTCGACGACCTCGCGAAGCGGTGCGAGGCCGCGCTCCGCCGGGCCGAGGCCGGCGGGCCGGTGATCGCCGCCCCGGTGGGCGGGGTGGTGCCGTGGGCGGTCGATGCGCTGGAGTACCTCGACAAGAGGGCCGAATCGGGGGTGCCAGGCGCGTGCCCGCTGCCGGAACTGTTTCACGCCGTGTGCGTGCGGTTCCCGGCGCTGGAACTCGGCGCGTTCCACGACGGCGTGAAGCGGCTCCACGACGTGCGCGCCGTGAAGCTCACCCCGACCGCCGCGCTTCCCGAGCCCGAGTACGCCGTCGTGGTCGATGGGAAGTTGATGTACGCCGTCGGCAGGTAGGCGAACGCGCTCCCGGTTCGCGGCCCGACGTTCAGCGCTTCGGATCGGAAAGCATTTACCACCGACTACTTGAAACGACGGGAATCGTGTAGACTGGCGCGAACCGCCGGACCGCGCGCACACGGCCCGGCGGCACCGCACACCCAACACCAAGGGGCCGCCATGTCCGAACCCTCGCGCCGTGAGTTCGTGGGCGCCATCGTTGCCGGGGCGGTCGGTGGTGCGGGTGCGGCCGACGAACCGCCGGCGCGCGTCTGGGGGCGCGCGATCCTGCCGCAACCGTTCGAGCCCGCGCCGTTCCGTGAGGTCCAGGTGCCCGCGTGGGTCCAGGACACCACCGGCGCGGGCTACACCCTCTCGGCCATGAGTTCCGCCCAGCGAAAAGAGGCCGCGGAAGCGGGCGTCGCCCTCAGCGAGGTGAACTTCGTCGATCCGTTTTACGCGTACTACGACAGCAAGTTGCTCAAGCGCCGGAGTCCGCACGTGCCGCTCGATCGCGTTCATAAGGACGTGGCCGAGTACCAAAAGCTGGGCGTGCGCGTCCTCGGTGTGTACCCGCCCACGCTTCAAGCCGAGGTGTGGGAACGGCACCCCGACTGGCGCCGGGTCGCGACCGACACCGCTCCGGTTCCCGAGGTCGATCTGAAGAAGTTCCCGCACGGCGGGATGCTGTGCCCGCTCGGGCCGTATGGCGACTTCTTCATTGAGGTGCTCTGCGAAATCGTGACCACGTTCCCTGCCGTCAGTGCGTTCAGCTTCGACGGGCTGCACCACGCCGGCGGGTGCTACTGCAAGCACTGCCGCGCGAACTACAAGGCCGATCGCGGCGCGGCGATCCCGAAGCGCGACATGCAGAGCGCGGACTTCCGCAAGTACCTCCACTGGGCCGACCGCAAGCTCGAAAGCCTCGTGCAGCGGATGCAAGCGCGGCTCAAGAAGATCAACCCCGACATCGCGCTGGTGACGTGGACGACGAACGCGGGCCGGTTCGGGCACCTGCTCGACGTCCCGCGGAACATGCCGGCGCGCATGAACCTGCTGTTCGACGCCCCGGATCAAGAGTTCTGGATGGACGAGACGAACCGCGGGGCGAGCATCGTGCCCGCGTTCGGCGCGGCGTATGTCTGGGCGGTCAGCAACCACCGGGTGGCGTTCGCCGAGCCGTACCTGATGAGCCGCGGGAACCCCTACGGCAAGGACAGCTTCCCCGCGCACGAGGTCGAGCGCCGGGTGCTGCTCGCGCTCACGCACGGGGCCGGTCCGAGCCTCGCGATCCTTCAACCCGAGAACCTGCGCCCGGCGGTCAAACACTGTTTGGCCGAGGTGAAGAAGCGGAAACCGTGGCTCACGCACAAGGAGCCCGAGCCCTGGGCTGCCGTTTTGGTGAGCGACAACACCCGCGTGTTCTACGGGCGCTCCGGCGGGCAGGTCGAGGAGCGATATCTGGCGAACGTGTTCGGGTTCTTCCGTGCGGCACTGGAAGAGCACCTCCCGTTCACGCTCATCAACGACTGGAACCTGACGCCCGACGATCTGGCGAAGTTCAAGGTTCTGGTGCTCCCCAACGCCGCGTGCCTGAGCGACGCGCAGTGCGAAGCGGTGTGGGCCTTCGTGCAGAAGGGCGGGGGGCTCGTCGCGAGCCTCGATACCGGGCTGTGTGACGAGTTCGGCACCCCGCGCAAGGCGCCCGCGCTCGCGGACGTGCTGGGCGTGACTCACCAGGGCGTAGCGGTCGCCGGGAAGCCGGCCGACAAGATCGACGAGAACTTCGCGCGCACGTTGCCCCCGGAGTACTGGACGAAGCGCAAGGGCGTGTGGGACTTCAAGCGCTCCGCGGGCCCGCGCTCGTTCCTGGAAACGGAGAAACTCGCCGCGCTACTCGGCACGCAGCCGGTGACCTTCAAGGGGCCGGTGGCCCGTGTGGAAGTCGCTCCGACGAGCGCCGTCCGCGCGACCGTCCGCCCGAAGGACAACACAAAGGAACCCGAGGTGCCCGCGGTGGTCACGCACCGCTTCGGGGCCGGCACGGTCGTGTACCTCGCGGCCGGGATCGACGCCGCGCACTACTCGTCGTCCTACCCTTATTACCGGCTCGTTTTAGCCGGGGCGATGCGCCATGCGGCGAGCGCGCCGCCCGCGGTTTCGGTGGGCGCGCCGATGTGCGTTCACGTTAACGTTGTGCGCCAGAAGAAAGACGGCGAGCGGCTCATCGTTCACCTGTTCAACGATCTGAACACCACCGCCGGGCATGGCCACCCGGCTGAAGAGGTGCCGCTCCGTGAAGAGGTGGTCCCGATCCACGACATCACCGTCACGCTCACGGGCTACTCCGTGACGCGCGTTCACCTGGAGCCCGGCGCCCTGGAACTGAAACCGACCGTCACTGGGAACGCGCTCACGGTAACCGTTCCGCGGCTCCACATTCATGCGCTGGTGGTGGCCGAGTTGGGTGGCGGTGCCTGTTCCGAGGGCGGGGGCCAATCGGGTCCGGGGCTCGCGGCCCCGTGACTTCGGCCGCCGCGTTGCGAGCAAAAGGGACCGAGGTGGTGAAGGGGACGCGGAGCGCCCTTCGCGCCTGCGTAGCCCTGTTCGCTCTTGGCGGCTCACTTGAACCTCCGGCGCACTTGAAACTGTTGAATCGCGCTCCGCGCTCGATCCGCGGCCGGCTCGTTCGCGGCACCCGACACGAGGGCCGTACTCATAACGCAGGCACCGCAACTTATCCAAGGCCAATGCGTTCGCTGCACCTGCCCA
>DASWYH010000126.1:0-3351 GCA_036405095.1 Gemmata sp.
GAGCGACGAGCACCGGGCGCGCCTCCTGGGCGAGGTGCTTTTGGACCCGCTCGTGGAGAGCGGCGAGTTCGCGCCGGTCGGCACGCGTACGGCCCACGCCTACACGGTGCTCCTGAAGCCGGGCGTGATGGAGCCCGTCGCTCAGACCGTGCTGGACGCCGTGCAGATGCTCGGCATCCCGGTGACCGCGGTGCGCACGTTCCGGCGCTACTTCGGGCCGCCGGAGCTGCCGTCGCTCGACCGCGACGTGCTGTTCCGCAAGGTGCTGGCGAACGACGCCATCGAGCAGATCGTGGTCGGCCCGGTGAAGGCCGATCACCTCGCGCTCGGGAAGCCGTACGAGTTCAAGCTGCTCACTGTGCCCCTGCGCGAGCTGGACGCCGACGGGCTTGTGAAGCTCAGCAAGGACAACACGCTGGCCCTCTCGCTCGACGAGATGCGGGTGGTCCAGGCGCACTTCCGGGAGCTGAACCGCGAGCCGACCGACGCGGAACTCGAAACCATCGCGCAGACGTGGTCCGAGCACTGCTCGCACAAGACGCTCAGGGGCGAAATCACCCTCACGGACCACTCGACGGGCGAAACCCGGACGTACAAGAACCTGCTGAAAGAAACGGTGTTCGGGGCCACGCAGACCATCCGCGCGAACCTGGGCGCGGGCGACTGGTGCGTGAGCGTGTTCAGCGACAACGCGGGCGTCGTGACGTTCGACGAGGGCGTTCACCTCGCGATCAAGGTGGAGACGCACAATCACCCATCGGCGATCGAGCCCTACGGGGGCGCGAACACCGGGCTGGGCGGCGTGATCCGGGACCTCCTCGGCACGGGCCTGGGCGCCAAGCCGATCTGCAACACCGACGTGTTCTGCTTCGCGCCCCCCGACTACGACCCGAACGTGCTCCCGGCGGGCGTCCTGCACCCGCGCCGGGTGATGCGGGGCGTGGTCGCCGGGGTGCGCGACTACGGCAACCGGATGGGCATCCCCACCGTGAACGGGGCGATCCTGTTCGACGAGCGGTATCTGGCGAACCCGCTCGTGTTCTGCGGCACCATCGGGACGATCCCGGCGGACAAGGCGTTCAAGAAGGTTCACCCCGGCGACCTCATTGTTGCGGTGGGCGGGCGCACCGGGCGCGACGGCATCCACGGGGCGACGTTCTCCAGTCTGGAGCTGACGCACGAGTCCGAAACCGTCAGCGGCGGCGCGGTGCAGATCGGCAACGCGATCACCGAGAAGAAGGTCCAGGACGTGATCCTCCAGGCCCGCGACCGCGGCCTGTTCACCGCGATCACCGACTGCGGCGCCGGCGGGTTCTCGTCGGCGGTCGGCGAGATGGGCGCCGAACTCGGCGCGACCGTGCAGCTCGAGAACGCCCCCCTGAAGTACGCCGGGCTGAGCTACACCGAGATCTGGATCTCGGAATCGCAAGAGCGGATGGTGCTGTCGGTTCCGCCCGGGAAGTGGGACGAGTTGAAGGCGCTGTGCGCGAGCGAGGACGTGGAAGCCGCGGTGCTGGGCACGTTCGAGGCCAGCGGGCGCTTGAAGCTCTCGTACCAGGGCAACCTCGTTGCCGATCTCGACATGCACTTCCTGCACGACGGCCGCCCCACCGTGGTGAAGAGCGCCGAGTGGGACCCGCCGATGTTCGCAATGGGCGCCCCGGCACCCGTGATGGAACCGAAGCCGCCGCAGGACGTGCTCCTGGCGATCCTGGCGCACTACTCGGTGTGCTCGAAGGAGTGGGTGATCCGGCAGTACGATCACGAGGTCCAGGGCGGCAGCGTGGTCAAGCCGCTCGTGGGCGTGCTGAACGACGGCCCCTCGGACGCCTCGGTGGTGATGCCGGTTCTCGGGAAGTGGACCGGTGCCGCGGTGGGGTGCGGCATCAACCCCGGGTTCGCGGACCTCGACCCCTACGCCGCCGCCGGGTGCGCCATCGACGAGGCCGTGCGCAACGTGGTCGCGGTCGGCGCCGACCCGAGCCGGGTCGCGATCCTGGACAACTTCTGCTGGGGCAACATCCACGACCCGAAGGTGCTCGGCGCGCTGGTCCGCACCGCGGAAGCGTGCCGCGATGTGGCGGTGGCTTACGGCACGCCGTTCATCAGCGGGAAGGACAGCCTCAACAACACCTATAAGGGCCAGAACGACGAGCGGCTCAACATCCCGCACACGCTGCTGGTAACGGCACTCGGGCGCGTTCCGGACGTGCGCAAGTGCGTCACGATGGACCTCAAGGAGCCGGGCAACGTCCTTTACTTGGTGGGAACCACGAAAGCGGAGCTGGGCGGGTCGCACTTCAACCTGGTGACCGGGCGCAGCGGGGGGGCCGTGCCGGCTGTCGATCTCGCAACGGCGCCCAAGCTCTTCGCCGGGGTCCATTCGGCGATCACGCAAGGGCTGGTGCGCGCGTGCCACGACCTCAGCGAAGGGGGCTTCGCGGTCGCGGTGGCTGAAATGTGTTTCGCGGGGGGACTCGGAGCCGATGTGACCTCGCTCCCGGGTGAACTGCCCGACGAGGCGAAGCTGTTCAGCGAATCGCCGACGCGGTTCCTCGTGGAAGTGAAGCCCGAACACGCCCACGCATTCGAGGCGTGTTTCACCGGCGTTCCGGTTGCGCGGGTGGGCACCACCACCGCGGAGCCGCGATTGCGGATCGCGGGCGCCAACGCCGAGTGGCTCGTGTGGGTTAAACTGGGGACGCTGAAAGAGGCGTGGCAGAAGCCGCTCCGGTGGTGAGTGTATAATGGGGTCCGGGAGGGGCCGGGGTGGGCTCTTCAATTCCGTCCGGAGGCGCGCGACCATGACCCGTTCGCTGATGACCGTTGCCCTCGCCCTTTGTGTCGGCGCGGTGCTGGTCGCGCCGCCGCCCCGGGTCGCAGTCGCGCAGCCGGCCCCGGCCAAGGCCGGCGACACCGAACTCGTGGACAAGGTCCAGGCGTCCATCAAAACCGGCGTCAAGTACCTCAAGGACAACCAGCATGACGGGAACTGGGAGGGGCTCGTTCTCAAGTCGCTCGCGGGTATGGACGGCGGCACCACCGCTCTCGCGGTCCTCGCGCTGCTCAATTCGGGCGAGCCGGTCACCGACGATGCCGTCAAGAAGGGGCTAGAGTACCTTCGCAAGCTCACCCCGACCAAAACCTACGTCGTTGCGCTCCAAACGATGGCGCTGTCCGAAGCGCTGATCCTGTCGGGGGACAAGAAGGACCTGCCCAAGATCGCCAAGAACGTCGAGTGGTTCGAGCGGAACGCGATCCGCAGGAAAGGCAAGTTCGAGGGGTGGAGCTACCCCGGGAACGACATCGCGGACAACTCGAACACACAGTACGGGCTGCTCGGGCTGTACG
>DASWYH010000127.1:0-2982 GCA_036405095.1 Gemmata sp.
GGTGCCCGTGCGTGCCTTGCAGCATCGAGATGGTAATGTCGCCGAGTTCGCTGTACCTGGTGCGGACCGCGAACCGCGACACCCACTTGAGCAGCCACCGGAAGTTGAACAGCCGGTCGAGGAACCGGGGGGTGTGGCGGAACAGCCAGAACTTCTGTTCGAGGTACACGTTCACGCCGCCGAAGAACACCTTCTGCTGTGAGGCGTCGGCTTCGTCAGTTTTGATGGGCGTGTACGTGGGGATGAGCAGCGCGTCGTGTCCGAGTTTGCGCAGCGCGGTGACGAGCGCGTTGTCGCGCATGCAGCTCCCGCAGTACATGCCCGCGGCGCCGGCGGTGATGAACGCGATTCGCATGGTGAGCGGCCCGCCCGTGGTCGTCCCGATGTCTTACGGCGGATACCGGGCCGCGGCGAACGGCTTTCAGCGTCCCCCGCCCCGCAGGTGCTTTCGGACCAACATCGATTGGGCTGGCGCGTTTGTGAAGGTACGATGCAAGAATGGGGCGTACCGGCGCGCGGGTCCGTCCTGATCGCAACGGGGGTGAGATGGCGAGGACAATGCGGTTCCTGGTTCCGCTCGCCGCGGTGCTGGTTGCGTGTTCCGTGGCGAACGCGCAGCCCGTTGTGGCGCCGGCCCCGCACCCGGCGCTGAGCGAGTTGGTGAGGGAGTACAAGCGGCTCGGGCTCCCGTTCCTGCCGCCGAACGCGGAACTGGTGCGGATCAACATCGATCGGTACACCGAGCGCCACTTGGAGGAGGAGCCGCGTGAGGAACGGTACGAACTCGCCTTCCGGGTACGGGCCGCCAAACCCGGCGAGCGCACTCGCTACCTTCGTGTCGGTTTCGAGGGGATTGGGCTTGAGGAATGGGAGTACGTCGAACCCGCGGCCGTCGAGGAAGCCGAGCCGACTCCCGCAGCGCTTCGAGGGGTCGGTTGGGAACCTCCCGGCTACAACCTGTCGTTGGCGGTCCAGTGCAAGGCGCGCGGGTGGAGCGAACTCGCCGACCGACTTTACTCGCTCGACCGAGCGAGGCTCGCTGCGGAACAAGAACCCCAAACTGTTCGCGGAGCGGTGCTGGATATCGCGTGGGCACATTGGCACGGTCAGCTGTTCGACCGCGGCACCAATCGGCGCGCCGTTTTGCAGCGACTCGAAGCCCTTCTCGCGGACGCGCCGAGCTTTCGGAAGCCGGACGTCGAGCGGTTCATGCGTGACCTCAAACTCACTATTGCTCCGACCAAATCGAAACCTGGATCGGTCGAGGCACTCATCGACGGCCTGACCGACTATCAGGGCGATCCTTGGACCGACCCGGAGCCGGCGAGCTACTGGCAATTGGCCGAACTTGGCTTCGATGCGGTGCCCGCGCTCATCGAACACCTCAACGACGATCGGCTCGCGCGGGCGTGGCAACAGGGGGTCCGCCTCACTCACTCTTGGAACACGACGGTCGGGCACCTCTGTAGTCGGCTGCTGTACGACCTCTCGGGCCGGACGATCGGCGGCGGCTACTGGGAAAAGAGGGGCGATCGGCTCAAGCCGGATGAGGCCCGAAAGTGGTTCGAGAGTGCCAAGGAGGTCGGCGAGGAGAAATGGCTGCTCGCACACGCCGTGCCCACCGGCGACGGCGGACCCATCGTGAACGAGGACGGGCGCCCCGAACCGCACATCGTGCGGGCGATCGGCGCGAAGTACCCGGGCCGCTTGCCCGCCGTTTATCGGGCGCTGCTGAAGAAACCGGTGGCGAGTGGCGCTTCTGGCGGCGCCCTCATCAACCCGGCCGCTCTTGTCACAGCGAGCAAATTGCCCCGACCGCAGAAGGTCTCGTTACTGGAAGAAGCTCTCGCGTCCGACAACACCGACCACCGCGCGCTCGCGCTCGAAGAACTCGCGCGGCTCGACCACGCGCTCTTGCGGAAGCACTTATCCGGTGAACTGAAGCGGCTCGAGCGGTCGGCCCGGCTGTGGGGTCCGACCTCGGCACCAATGGAGCGGATCGAAAAGTTGGTTTCATTGGCGGATCAGCCCGCGTGCTGGGACCGCCTCGCGGACATTTTCCGGGCAATGAACGCGGACACCCGGGTGGCCGAGCTTTGGGGCTTTCACCTGCACGGGCCGCCCGATCGCCCGGACCCGCACCGGCGGGAAGCGATCCGCTTCCTCGTGCGGTTCCTCGACGACCGGTCGGTTTCCACGGACGAAGACGGGGTGCCAATTGTCGTGTGTGATACGGCCGCCACACAGCTTGCGGGCCTGTTGGGGTTTCCCGTGAAGCGCCTGACGTTAACCTACTGGCCCGCGCATGACTTCACCCGCGGCCCGTTTTCGCGGGCGTTCTTCCGGGCGGTGGTGTGGCAGGCCGCCGCCCGGGAACTCGCTGCCGGGCCCTGAAACTACAGCCCCTCGACCTCGAAGCCCTTGCGGTACTCGCGCTTCACGAAGGCGTTCGCCTTCTCGTTGTTCGTGAACTTCAGCGCCTTCGTGTCCCACTTCAGGTCTTGCTTCGGGAACCGGGTCGCGAGGCACCCGAGCAGCACCATTTCCGTCAGCGGGCCGGAGTAGCTGAACGGGGCCGAGGTCTTGCCGTTGCCCCGCACCGCCTCGACGTATTGCAGGTAGTGGTCGTCGCTCTTGACGTCGGGCATCTTGAAGTCCTTGAATTTGTCACCGATCAGAATCGGCTGGGCGCCCGAGTCGTAGGGCGAGTACATCACGCCCTCGGTGCCGATCAGGATCGAACCCTGCCCGTCGAGCTTGTGAGCGCCGATCCGTGCCACCACGTCCTTCGGCGGGCGCACCTTCCCGTTGTACCACGTCAGCGCGACGGTGTCGGTCGTGAACTTCGACCCCGGGAACACGTACTTCACCTGCACATCCAGGGACCAGTTGTAGTCGTTCGGCCCCGGCAGCGCGGACGTGATCGAGGACGGGTTGCCGACCCCGATCGCGCCGAAGACCGGGTCGAGGATGTGGCACCCC
>DASWYH010000128.1:0-7265 GCA_036405095.1 Gemmata sp.
CGCGGATGCTGGGCTACGTGAACTCGTTCCCGCTCACGGCGCTGGTGGCGCTGCTTCTGGTCGAGAACTCCCTGAGCGGAATGGACCTGAGCGCGACCGTCGGGTTCGGGTTCTTCGCGACCGTCGCCCCCGACGCGAACAGCATGAGCACGCCGCGGGTTCGGGGGGACACGGGGGTGAAGTACCCGCTGGACACGTTCGTGCTGCTGGCGCTGTGGGCGTGGTGCGCGTGGCGGGTCGCACGGGGAGACGAGCGGAAGGAGCCCCTGTCGGGGGCATGAGCGCCGAGCCGCGGCGCCCGAAACACCGCTTTGCCTCACCCGTTCCGCAGCGCATCAAGGGCGGCGCCGATGTCGTCTGCCCGCATCAGCGATTCGCCCACGAGTACCGCCCGCGCACCGGCCGCGCCGAGTCGCACCAGGTCCGCGCGCGTCTTGATCCCGCTCTCGCTCACAACCACGCGGTCCACCGGGATCTTTGGGAGCAGGTCCAGTGTGTGCTCCAGGCGCGTCTCGAACGTCCGCAGGTCGCGGTTGTTGATCCCGATGATCGCGGCCCCGGAGTCGATCACGCGCGGCAACTGGTCGAGGTCGTGCAGTTCGACGAGCGTGTGCAACCCGAGCGCGAGGGCCTCTTTCTGGAGCCGCGCCAGTTCCGCACCGGGCAGGCACTCCGCGATGAGCAACACCGCGTCCGCGCCGGCGCAGCGGGCCTCAAGTAGCTGATACCGGTCGATGATGAAGTCTTTGCGCAGCACCGGGCACCGGACCGCGGCTTTCACGTCGGTGAGGTACTGAAGGCTCCCCTGAAAGTAGCCCACATCGGTGAGCACGCTGATGGCGGCGGCCCCGTGCTGTTCGTAGGTGGTGGCGATGCGCACGGGGTCGAAGTCGGCGCGGATCACGCCCGCCGACGGGGACGCCTTTTTGACCTCCGCGATGAGGGTGACGAGCCCGAGCTGCCGGATGGCGCCCATGAAGTCGCGCGCCGGTGCCGCGCCGGCGGCGCGGCGCTCGAGTTCGGTTTCGGGCACCGCCGCGCGGGCGCTCGCGACCTCGCGCCGCTTGGTTTCGACGATCCGGTCGAGAATGGTGGGGTTCGAGTTCATTTCATCTTGCACCTAAAGTACCTCGGCCGCGCCTGCCGGGCGCGGCTCTTCCGTTCGCACAGAGTACCGGACGCCGTGAACGAAACGCGGGCGAATAACGAGCGCCTGGTCGGTCGGGCCACTTTTACTGCATTCAGTGCCACCCGCCCCGCATTACGGTTCGTCCGTGACCACCGGCGCGCTCTTCGGCGCTTCGAGGTCGCTGGTGTCGAGCCGGCCCTCGCGCTGGAGCTGGCGGAAGATGCCGACCGTCTCGCGGATGCCGTCCGCAAGGGCCGTCTTGGGCATCGGCCCCAAATCGCCCTGGAGGCCATCGTCGGAGAGGTCGTAGGCGATGGCGATTTGTGCGGTGCCGAACGTGACCAGGTTCGCCGCCTCGGGCAGCACCGCCACAAGCGCCTCGTGGAACTGCTTCATCGTGACCACCGCGCCGCGCAGGTTGTAGCTCTTCGCGCCCGTGTAGGGGCGCGAGAGAGATTGGACGAACACTTCCGCCACGTCGCCCACGTACTGGAAGTCGGTCCAGCCGCCGAAGTTGATGTGGTAGGGGCGGCCGAGCAGGGCCGCTTTGATCGCCTTTGTGGGCTCGGAGGTCATGCCCAGGTCGCGGCCGACCCCGTACACCGTCCACGGGCGCAGGCCCACACTGGAGATGCCGAAGTCCTGGAAGTAGATGCGGGCGTTACCCTCGTTGCAGCACTTGAACACGCCGTACTGCGTGCTGGGGATCAGCGGCGCGTCATCGCCCTGAGCGCCGGCGGGGTACTTGTCCGGCCCCCCGAACACCGCGGCCGAGCTGGCGTACACGAGCCTCTGGACCTGCGCCCCGGCGCCCTTGACCGCCTCGAACACCGCGAGCGTGCCGAGCACGTTCACCTTCGCACCCAGCAGCGGGTCGGCGCGGCACGTCGGCACCTGCAACCCGGCCAAATGGATCACGTGCGAAATGCCGTGGGTGCCGATCGCGCCCGCGAGTGCCTCGAGGTCGGTCACGTCGCCCGGTACGAAGGTGACCTTTGCGACCTCGCTCTCGGGGAGCACGAGCTTCAGCCGGCGGGCGTCTTCGCGCAGGTCGTACACCCACACCTGATCGCCGCGCCCGAGCAGGTTGCGGATGATCCACGCCCCGATGAACCCGTACCCGCCGGTAATCAGCACGCGCATTTTGAAGAGGCTCCACAAAGTAAGAAGACGAAGGCAATAGCCACAAAAAAGCACAAAGGGTACAAAAGAAAACCAAGAACAAGAGTTCGGATTGAACTCATTCTTTGGCTTCGGTTTTCTTTTGTGCCCTTTGTGCTTTTTTGTGGCCACGCTGCCTTATCGTCTTATTCCTTCGTCTCGGCCACGTCGCCCACATTCTCGTGCGCGACCTTCGCGACCGACACGATTTTGTCCCCGCCGCTCAGGTTCATCACCTTCACCCCCTGGGTGTTACGGCCCACGATGCGGATGTCGCCCACCTTGCTCCGGGTCACCATGCCGTCCTTCGTGATGAGCATGATCTCGTCGCCGTCGCGCACGCTGGTGACGCCGATCACCTTGCCGTTCTTGGCGGTCACCTTCACGTCCTTCACGCCCTTACCGCCGCGGCCTTGCAACCGATACCGCATGCTCGACGGGTCGGATTCGCCCTCGCCTTCACCCTCCGTGGCTTCCGGTTCGACCACCTCGGGTTCGGTTGCGGCTTCGTCTTCGCCTTCCGTGGCGCCTTCGGGCAGCGGCGTGTTCGCCCCGAACGGGGTGCGCTTACCGTACCCGTTCTCGCATACCGTCAGGAGCAAGCCCTCGGGGTCGGCTACGACCATGCCGACGAGCGCGTCGTCCTTGCCGAGCTTGATCCCGCGCACCCCCCGTGCGGTGCGGCCGATGGGGCGAAGCGCGGACTCGCGGAACCGGATCGCCATCCCCTTTTGGGTGCTCAGCACCACCTCGTCGCCGGGCTTGGTGAGGGCCACGTTGATGAGTTCGTCGCCCTCGTCGAGCGTGATGCCGATGATGCCGCCCGCACGCACGTTGCTGTAGGCCATCAGGTCGGTCTTCTTCACCGTGCCCTGGCGGGTCGCCATCAGCAGGTGGCACCCCTCGGCGAACTCGCGCACCGGCACGATGCTGGTGATCTTCTCGTTCTCGGCCAGGGACAGCACGTTCGCGATGGCGCGCCCCGGGCTGGTGCGGCTCGCGGTCGGGATCTTGTACACCTTCAGCCAGTACATGCGGCCCGTGTTGGCGAAGCAGAGCAGGTACGCCTTCGTGCTCGCGACGAAGAAGTGCTCCACGAAGTCGTTGTCCCGCAGCCCGCCCTGCACGCCCTTCCCGCCGCGCCCCTGGACGCGGTAGTCCGTGAGGGGCATCCGCTTCACGAACCCCTCGTGCGAGATCGTGACGACGTTGGGCTCGTCCACGATCAGGTCTTCCATGTCGACGTCGCCGCCGTCGTCGGACACCTCCGTCTTGCGGTCGTCGCCGTACTTCGCGGCCATCCGATCGAGGTCGTCGCGGATGACGGCGTGGACGTTGGCGTCGGCGGAGAGGAGCGCCTCGTACCCGCGGATCAGCTCGCGGAGCTGGAGGTACTCCTTCAGGATGTCCTCGCTCTCCAGGGCCGCGAGCTGCCCGAGCCGCAGGTTCACCACGGCCTCGGCCTGCTGCTCGGTCATCCGGTACTCGGCCACGGCCCCGAGTTCCCGCTGGAGCGCGGTGAAGGCGGCCTCACCGATCGCGCGCTCCATCAAGCTGGCGGGCACCGCGAGCCCCTGGAGCCGCGCCTTGGCCTCCGTGCGGTTGGGCGAGGTGCGGCAGATCTGGATCACGTTGTCGATGTCCGCGATGGCGATGAGCTGCCCCTCGAGGACGTGGCCCCGGCGCTTCGCCTCCCGCAACAGGAACTCGGTGCGCCGCCGGATCACGTGGACCCGGTGGTCCAGGAACTTCTGGAGCATCTCCTTGAGCGTGAGTTCCCGGGGGCGCCCGTCCACCAGCGCCAGCATGATGATGCTGACCGTTTTTTGCAGCTTGGTGTACTGGTAGAGCTGGTTCAGCACGAGGTGCGGGTCGGTCCCGCGCTTGAGTTCCACCACCAGCCGCACCGGCTCGCCGTTCCGGGCGGAGGACTCGTCGCGGACGCCGCTGATGCCCGCGATCCGCTCGTCCTTCACGAGCTGGGCGATCTCCTCGGTGAGCGCGTTCCGCGTCACCTGGAACGGCACCTCCGTGATGAGGATGCTCGGCGACTTGCCCTTCACCTCTTCCATCACCTGGGCGCGGGCGCGGAGGGTGATCCTCCCGGCCCCGCGCAGGTAGGCATCGAGGACGCCCTGCCGGCCCATGATGATCCCGCCCGTCGGGAAGTCCGGGCCGGGGACGAGTTGGATCAGCTCCGCGACCGTGGCGTCGGGGTTGTCGAGCAGTAGGACGAGGGCCTTGCACACCTCCCGGAGGTTGTGCGGCGGGATGTGCGTCGCCATGCCGACCGCGATCCCGTCCGAGCCGTTCACGAGCAGGTTCGGGAACTTCCCCGGGAGCACGAGCGGCTCCCGGTACTTGCCGTCGTAGTTGTCGATGAAATCGACGGTGTCGCGCTCGAGGTCCTCCAGCAGCTCGCCGGCGGCGGGCGTCAGGCGCGCTTCGGTGTAGCGGTGCGCGGCGGGGGGGAGGCCCGCGATGGAGCCGAAGTTGCCCTGCCCGTGAACGAGCTTGTACCGCAGGTTCCAGTCCTGCGCCATGCGCACGAGCGAGTCGTAGATGCTCGCGTCGCCGTGCGGGTGGTAGCGCTTCATCGTTTCGCCGATGATGCCCGCGCACTTGCTCGTGGACGAAGCCGGCCCCAGGCCGAGGTCGTTCATCGCGACGAGGATGCGGCGCTGCGACGGCTTCAGCCCGTCCCGCACGTCCGGCAAGGCCCGGCTGATGATGACGGACTGGGCGTAGGTGAGGTAGCTGTCGCGCAGTTCGTCGACGATGTCGAGCGGGCTGATGACCGCGAGCCCGCCCGGCGGCGCGTCCGGGGGCACGTTGGGGTCGGGCGGCGGTGTGGTGGCATCGGCCAAAGAAGGCTCCTTCAAATGCGCGCCGGTGGTTCCAAGCGGTCCGTGGTCTCTCAAGCTCGAAGAACGTGCTGGGCAGGCCCGGGCTCCTTCTTCTCGGTGCTCGGTCCGTTGCCCACGGGCCACTTGAAACTGCCGGAACTCCGCGCGGCCGAAATGACGGCGGTTCTGTGGCGACTCATAACCCACGAAGTACACTGATATTCTAGGAAAATCTGGCCTCCCGAACCAGCCGCGTAGGGCGCTTCGCGGACCTTTTTCCCGCCCCCGAAGTGCAATTCGGGTAAACTGTTCGGGCGCCCTTGTGCGGCGCCCTCGCCCCCCCACCGACAGGACCTGTTATGCGCTCAACCGTGCTCGTTGCCGCTGCCGCGCTGTTCGTCTCCGGGGGCACCGCGGACGCGCAACCGGCCCCCGAAGGAGAGAAGAAAGATGCCGCTGCGGACGCGAAACTGACCCCGGCCGCGGAGTTCACCCGCACAAAAGCGCTGAAGGCCAAAGTCGGCATCGAGGCCCGGGCGGCCCGGCTCGGGGACGTGCTGAAGGAGTTCGCCGCACAGGCCGACATGCGGGCCGACGCGCTGGTGATGTGGGCCTACGGCCCCGGGTTCCCGTACGCGCAGAAGGTGACCTACTCGTGCAAAGACAAACCGATCGACGAGGCGCTTGACGAACTGTTCTCGAAGAGCGGCGGGCTCGGCTACGTCGTGGTGTCCAAGGCGGGCGACAAGCGGGACGGCTGGGTGCTGCTGACCACCACCGGCGAGCGCGGCACCGCCCGCCCGCCGGCCACGGAGGCGGAAGAGAAGCTCGCCGCCGACCGCCTGGAACTGGCCAAGAAGCTGATCGACGGCGGGAAACCGGGTTCGGCCAAACCGCTGCTCACGCTCGTCACCGCGAAATACGGGAACACGAAGGCGGCCGCCGAGGCAAGAGAGTTGCTAACGAAATTGGACAAGTGAGGAGGTGCGGGAACGGCGGCCCCGTGATTGGCGCATCGAAAAGCGACATTCCGCGTGCCGAACGGGTCCGATCTTCGATCACTTCTCTAGCGTCCCGAACGGCGAGGTGACACCGTGAGCGGCATCTGGGGCAACCGCGACGTACCGTGGATCCCGCCCGAGCTGGCGGAGCCCGACGGGTTCGTGGGCGTCGGCGGCGACCTGCGGCCCAGCACGCTGCTGCGCGCGTACGCGGACGGCGTGTTTCCGTGGTTCAACGAGGGCGACCCGATCCTGTGGTGGTCCCCGGACCCGCGCGGGGTCATCGAGCTGGACGCGGACGCGCGCACGCACCCGGGCGCGACGCCGGGGTACGGCGCGCTGCACGTCTCCCGCCGGCTCGCGCGGACCATCCGGTCCGGCAAGTTCCGCGTCACCGTGAACCAGTGCTTCGAAACGGTGATGCGGGCCTGCGGCGAGGAGCGCCCCGAGGGCACCTGGGTGACCACGGACATGTTGGCAGGTTACGCGGAGCTGCACCGGCTCGGGCACGCGCACAGCCTGGAAACGTGGGTGCGGGCCGAATCGGAAGGGCCGGACGTGTGGGAGCTGGCGGGCGGCACCTTCGGCGTGAGCCTCGGCGGGCTGTTCGCCGCGGAGTCGATGTTCTACCGGGTCACGGACGGCTCGAAGGTGGCGCTGGCCGCGCTCGTGCAGCGCTTGCGCGCGCGGGGGTATGCACTGCTCGACGTGCAGATGAAGACGGACCACACGAGCACAATGGGCGCGAGCGAGATCCCGCGGAGCGAGTACCTCAAACGGCTCCGGCAGGCCATCGCCATGACCGGCATCCATTTCGTGTGAGCGGCGGGAGGCGGGACGAGCAAACGAGGTAGGCTCCCCGCGGTCCGAAGCGAGGCGATTTTTGAGGAGCCGGAAGCGCGAGCGACGGCTCCGGTTGTCCGCCGCTCGCGCTTCCGGCTCGCCCGGTCGACCCGATCCCGACCGCGCGAAGCGTAAATATCACTCCGATTGCAACTCGGGGAACACCTCGGGGGGGAGTTTGGCCGAAACAAGGTGGTCGTGGAGCCGCTTCTTCACCTGGAACTTCAGGTTCGCGATGTCCTGTTCGCTCCGCTTCAACCGGGCGGCCACCTCGGCGTTGCCCCA
>DASWYH010000129.1:0-1956 GCA_036405095.1 Gemmata sp.
AAGGGCCTGAAGCAGGCCGCGAAGCAGATCGAGCGGTTCAAGCAGGTGAACGACTTCGCGGTGGCGTGGGTGGTGCAGCGGTCGCTCGGCGGGCACGCCATCCCGCTCGACGGCCCGACCTTCCGCGTCCTGCGCCGGCTCAATGTGGTGGAGGAGGCCGAAGCCGACGACATGGAGTCGCTCCGGGGCGGCGTGGAACACGTGATCCCGAAGGCCCGCGGCCCCGAGTTCACGGAACTCATGAGCATCCACGCGAAAGAGTTGTGCGTGGAGAAGAACCCGCTGTGCGGTCAGTGCCCGCTCAAGAGCGACTGCCCCACCGGGATCGAAAACCTCGCGAAGAAAGCAGACAAAGACAAAACCGAAGCCAAGCCCAAGAAGTCGCGGTAACGCGCCCAACGTCGAACGAACGTGCCCTATCTTTGCGCGTTCTGTGCAAAGATCGGGCACGTTCCTTTGCACTCATTATCGGAGCAAATCCACCCTCCCCTCTTTGTTACGCGAACCGTTTGCCCAGGTTTCCCAATCCAACTCGCGCAAGGCTCCGGTGTTTGCTCATCAAGCTTATTGAGCTGCCGCACCCGCGGGGCCCGCTCAAATCACTCAACCTGTACGGCCCGCACGGCCGATAACCGGTATTGCCTGCCGTCAGATCACGAGGCCTTATGACGTCCGCGCCTCTCGACCGGCTTATTGAATCGCTTGCCGGAACCGGCATCACGCGGTTCTTTCGGCGCATGTTTGATGACTACCCTGATCTGTTAATGAAGGACCAGACGGTTGAAGCCGTCGGCCCCGACCGGATGCTGAAGCTCGGCGGGAGGTGGGTCACCAACTTCGGTTCCGACAGCTTCTTGGGCTTCGATCAGGACGCGCGCGTCATCGCGGCCCTGGAGCGCGGGGTGCGCACGTGGGGCACGCACAACGGCAGCTCGCGCGCGTTTGCGAGTGTCGAAGCGAATGTCCGCGCCGAGCACAAGATCAGCGCGTGGCTCGGCACCGAAGCGGCCCTCATTTACCCGTCGGTGACGCTCGCGAACGTTGGCGCGCTCCCGGGTCTGGTCACCCGGCACGACGTGCTGGTGGCCGACCAGTTCGCGCACAACTCCATCGACGAGGGGTTGAAGCTCGCGAAGGCGCGGGGCACGCGCACCGCGAAGTTCCGCCACAACTCCCCGGCGGCCCTCGAAGAGGCCCTCCGGGGGCTGCACCCGTTCCGGCACGCGGTGGTCGCGGTGGACGGCGTGTACAGCATGAGCGGCGAGTTGCCGCCCCTCGCGGAGTTCGAGCGCATCTGCCGGGCGCACAACGGGTGCCTGTACGTGGACGACGCGCACGCGAGCGGGGTGCTGGGCGAGCACGGGCGCGGGACCGTGCGCGCGTCGCTCGGCGGCTACGACAACGTGCTGACCGTGGGCTCGCTCTCGAAGGGGTTCTCGTGCATGGGCGGGTTCGTGGCCGGCTCGCAGCACGCGATCGACGTGCTGAAGCTGCGCTCGAACTCGATCATCTTCGGCGGCCCGGTGCCGCCGCCGTACCTCGAAGCGGTTTGCACCGTCGTTGACATCCTGATGTCAACGGAGTACGCCGCGCTCCGGGCGCGGCTCGACCTGAACGTGCGCCGGCTCGCGCAGGGCGCGGCGCGCCTGGGGTTCGTGGTGCTGGGCGGGTTGGTGCCCATCGTGTCGGTGCTGATCGGCGGCGAAGAGGCCACGCTGAGGGCCGGGCGCTTCCTCTACGAGCAGGGGTACTTCGTGCAGTCGGTGGTGTTCCCCGCCGTGCCGCACGGGGCCGGGGTGGTGCGGATGCAGGTGAACGCGAACCACGCACCCGCGCAAATCGACGGCTTACTCGACGCGCTTGCGGCGCTGAAACGTGCCACCGAGGTGCCGGAACCGGGGGCCGCGGTTGCGGCTTAGTTCCAGTGGTATCAGGTGTCCCGGGGGCGGTGCGCCG
>DASWYH010000130.1:0-4598 GCA_036405095.1 Gemmata sp.
CTGAAGCGTCTTCGCGAAGTCGGGGAGCTTGCGCGGGGCGAGCAACTCGATCGCGGCCCGGCGGTCTTCGGCGGTCGCCTTGGGGTCGGTGATTCGCGATCTGACTTCGGCAATCGTCGGCAGGTCGCCAAACAGGACGCCCAGCGACTCCGCTTCGCGCGCGACCTGTTTTGACTTGCTCCTGAGCAGTTGCGGGTACGCTTCGGCCCAGAGCGGTGGCGCCCCGACCTGTGGCCGGCCCACCAGCGACTCGCGAATCGCGGTCAGGGCGTCGAGCTGCCGATCGACGGTGCCCGCACTGGGCAGGTCAAGAACCAGGCGATTCAGCAGGTCGGCCATCGGTTGTTCTGGCTGGTTTAAGGCCCAACGAACGAAGTTCCGGCGCACGACTCGCGACTCGGGGCGGAACGCAAAGAACGCCGCGACCGTGGAACGCCTTCGCGGCGGCACCTGCGAGATGTAGCGCTCGATGCCGTACCACACGAGCGACTGAGACGCCTCGTCCGCGCTCGCATACGCGGGGTGGTTGGTCAGCGCGACCGCGACGCGCAGGGCCGCGTCCCCGCTTAAGCGCTGGAGCAGCGAGGCCGTCGCGTTGAGAACAAACGGCGACGGCTCCTTCTCGGCGAACCGGGCGAGAGCCGTCGAGACCGAGGTTTGGTTGCCGGCAGCGTCGAGCAGCCGCACCGCCCAAGCCCGGATGTGTTCGTTCGGGTCTTTGAGCAGCGCCAAAAGTTCGGCGGTCGTGTTGTGCCCGATCACATCGAGCGCCCAGAGCGCCCGGAGCCGCTTCGGCGCCTCCTTCTCATCCTTCAGCAGCGCCCGCAGCGCGTCCGGCGTTTCCTTCGCCAACTTCCCGGCGGCGGCGCGCTCCTGCAACACCCGCCGGGCCTTCCGCACGAACCAGTCGTTCGGGTGCAGTTGCAGCTTCACCAGCTCCGCATCGGTGAGCTTGGAGATGTCGCCCTTGAAGTGCTTCGCGCCCTTGTACACCACGCGGTAGATGCGCCCGTTGGTGGTATCGGCCCTGTCGTAGTTGTGGCACTCGCCGGTGTCGCACCAGTCCGAAACGTACAGCCCCCCCTCGGGTCCGGTCTTCACGCAGATCCCGCGGAACCACGAGTCGTTCGCGAACAGGAAATCGGGGCGCCGCACACCCTTCATGCCGCTTTTCGTGCGCTCCAAACCGTCGTTATTGAGGCGGTTACCGTGGATGTTTGCGGTGAACAGCGTGTTGCGGTACTCCTTCGGGAAGTTGTCCGCCAAGTAAATCGCAGCGCCCGAGTGCGCGTGCCCGCCGCCGGCGTCGGAGTGCTCCGGCTTGCCGCCCACGCCGGTCGTGCGCGACGAGGTCCAGTCGCCGCCGGCCCAGTGCTTGTAGTCCACGCAACTCTTCATCAGGCCGTAAGTGTGCGGGTTCGCGTCCTGGCCGTACATGCGCTGGTAGTGCCCACCGGGGACGAAGTGGAACAGGTGGTCGATCACGCAGTTCGTGATGAACATTTCGCCGTGCTCGTCGAAGTCCAGGCCGAACGGGTTCGTGGTGCCGTGCGCGACCGCCTCAAACGTTTTGCGGGTCGGGTGGTAGCGCCACACGCCGCAGTCGAGGTAGGTGCGCTTCTCCTTCGCCGTGCCCGGGGCGCCGACGAACGACTTCGCCTGAATCCCGTTGCACCCGTAGAGCCAGCCGTCCGGCCCCCAGACGAGCGAGTTGAAGATGTTGTGCTTCGTGTCGACCATGTTCCAGCCGTCGAGCTTCACCTCCGGTTTCCCGGCCTTGTCGCCTTCGAGAACCGGGATGAAGGTGAGGTTCGGGAGCGAGCACAGCCAGATCCCGCCGAACCCGTACTCGATGCCGGACAGGTTCGAGCCGTTGTCGAGGAACACGGTTTTCTTGTCGAACGTGCCGTTGCCGTCGGTGTCTTCGAGGATCACGACGCGGTCGCGCCCCTTGCCGTCGCGCGCCCACTTCGGGTAGCTGAGGCACTCGACGACCCACATCCGGCCGCGGTCGTCGAAGGTGAACGCGATCGGCTGCACGACATCGGGTTCGCCCGCGAACAGCGTGACCTTGAAGCCCTCGGGCACGGTCATCTTGCCGGCGGCGTCCTTTGTGGGGACGGGCGCCGGGGCATCGGCTGCCACGAGGCCGCCGGGCGCGAGGGTGAGGAGGGTGAGGAGCGCGAGCGTTCGCATGGGTGGTAACTGGCGGGTTGTGGAGAGGGCCGGTTTTGGGATATGGTAACCGCAAGGCGGGTCGAACCGCCAGCGTAAGCTGGCTGGGTCGCGAGTAAGATTCGTATCAGGTTGTGCCCCGCACCCGGCCGGCTCACGCCGGCGGTTCGACAAGAGGCGGTCATGGAGCGGTGGTGGTTCCTGACGTGGCGCACCTACGGCACCTGGCTGCCGGGCGAGGGCGGATTCGTCGGCTTTTACCGCCACGCGAACGGCTCGCGCCACATCGATCACGGGGTCGGCGAACTGACCACCGAACCGATCCCGGCGCTCGCGAACTACGCCCGGAACCGACTGGTTCAGGCTCCTGTTCTTCTGGACACGACCCGCGCCGCACCGTTGTTCGCGCAATTGCGGGAAACGGTCACTCACCGCGGTTGGGCTATGGACGCGCTCGCGATCTTGCCGAACCACGTTCACCTCGTGTTGGGCGTGAACGGTGATCCCCGGCCCGGCCACCTGCTCCGAGACCTCAAGAGCTACGGCAGCCGGGCGCTCAACGCCGCGGGGCCGGCCCGAACAAAATGGTGGGCCGAGCGCGGCTCGACGCGGTTCCTTAAAGACCCCGAGGCACGCGCCCGAGCCGTCTGGTACACTCGGAATCAAGAGAAACCGCTTCTCGTTTGGCTCAGTGGCGAAGCGACCCGACTTTCTGCGCCCCCGGTGTGACTGGGATTCACCCTGCCTGCTGACGCAGGCGGTTCGACGAGACCTGCGATGCCCGCCACCCTCTCCGATGATGCCGTTCGCGAGTACCACGCCGCGGGGTTCCACCTCGCCCGCGGGTTCTTCGACGCCGAAGAAATCGACCTCCTGAAGCGCTCCGCGAAAGAAGACAACGAACTCGACAAGCGCTCGTTCGGCCGCGCCGACGGCGAAGGGGGCGTCGTGCGGCTGTCCCTGTGGAACCACCCCGGGGACGGGATTTATGGCATGTTCGCGCGCTGCGAGCGGATGGTGCGCAGCGCGGAAAAGCTCCTCGGTGACGAGGCGTATCACTACCACTCGAAAATGATCCTGAAGGACGCGAAGGTCGGCGGCGCGTGGGCGTGGCACCAGGATTACGGGTACTGGTATCAGAACGGTGTGCTCACCCCGAACCTCGTGAGTGTGTTCATCGCTGTCGATCCTTGCACGCGCGAGAACGGGTGCCTGCAAGTGATCCGCGGGTCGCACCATGCGGGGCGGGTGAACCACGTCCTCACCGGCGACCAGGCGGGCGCCGATAAGGAGCGCGTCGAAGAGATGTTGAAACGGCCCGAACAGTTCCCGCTGGTGTATGTGACGATGGCCCCCGGCGACGCGGTGTTCTTCCACTCGAACCTGCTGCACCGGAGCGACCAGAACACGAGCGACAGCCCACGGTGGGCGATGATCTGCTGCTACAACGCACGTTCGAACGACCCTTACAAAGAGGCGCACCACCCGCGTTACACCCCCCTGAGCGTCGTGCCCGATGCGGCCATCAAACAGGTCGGGGTGAAGCGGTTCGCGGATTCGGGCGATGTGGCGTGGCTCGAAGACAAGCGCGACAGCAGCGCGCAGGCGCTGCTCAAGGAAGAGTGAAGCGCAACGCTCGCGGCACAGCGCAACCGAGAACGCAACGGCCCTGCCCCGGTCCTGATCCGCACCGGTCGCCCGGCCGCTGATGTGTTACCCGTTTAGAGATTGACCCCGACGGCTTCGGCGATCTTCAGCACGCGCTCGCGGGCGACCTTCGCGGCGTGGTCGGGGTTCTCGTGGCAGGTGTACAGTTCGATCGTCACCCACCCGTCGTACCCCACCTCTTTCAGCGCGGCGAGCGCGGCCCCGAAGTCGATCGCCCCTTCGCCGGGGATCAGGTGGTGGTGAACCCGCGTCGGGGCGATGTCTTCGAGGTGAACGTGCTTGATGAGCCCCGCGAGCCGGCGCACGGTGTCGGCCGGGTCGTCCTTCACGCAGTACGAGTGCCCGATGTCGAAGTTCAGCCCCAGATAGGGCGACGAGATCTTCGACGCGAACTCCAGGTACTGATCGGCGGTTTCGATGAGGAGGTCCGGTTCGGGCTCCACGAGGAGGAGCACTTGCTCCTTTTCGGCGTGCTCCACCACCGGCTTCAGCATCTCCACGAACAGCTTCAGGCACTCGCCCCACGAGCGCCCTTCGAGCGGGCCGCCGGGTTCGGTGGTGATGCACTTCGCGCCGAGTTCCTTCGCCAGCGTGAGGGCGCGCTTCGTGTGGTCGATGCGCACCCGGCGGTAGTGCGTGTCGGGCTCGATCCAGGACGGGTGCCAGTACTTCTGCCGGTGGTCGTTGACCGCGTGCATCATGAACGCGTTGATGTTCGCGATCGCGAGGTTGTTGCCCGCGAGCGTATCGCGGAT
>DASWYH010000131.1:0-6741 GCA_036405095.1 Gemmata sp.
AGAAGGTCGTGGCGCACCTCGCGGGCCACTGGAGAGCCAGCGCGAAGGAACTCACCCAGGCGACCGGGCTCAAGGGCGCGGCGCTGGTGGAAGCGGTGCAGGTCGGGTGCCAGAACGGCGAGCTGATGTACGACATCGCCAACGGCGTGTACCGGCACCGCCCGCTCACCGCGAAGCCGCTCGACCTGGAGCGGCTCCAGTTCCGCAACCCGCGCGAAAAGGTCGCACACGACCTGCTCGCCCGCGGGAAGGCGGTGCGCGTCACCGGCGAGAACCGGATCGCCGGGATCGGGCTGGAACTCACCGGCACGGTTGCGGTCGCCGAGGACAAGCGCGACTACCGCCCTCAGATGGTGCTCGCGGACGAGGGACAGGTCCGCAAGGTGACCTGCACCTGTGCGACGTTCCGCAAGCAGGGGATCAAGAGCGGGCCGTGCGTTCACCTCATCGCGCTGCGGCTCGCCTTCGCGGAGAAGGAGTCGAAGAAGGCCAAGGCCGACGACGCGGTGAAGTTCGAAACGCGCGCGTTCGCCAGGCGCGACGGCGAGGTCGAGAACGTGGTTCAGATCTCGCTCGAGCGCGACAAGGTCAAGTACCGCTGGGGCCTGAGCGGCCAGACGATGCGGCTGCAAACGCTGCGGTTCAACAGCGAGGACGACGCCCGCCGGGCGTACTTCGCCAGGCTCGCGGACCTTGACGCCAAAGGCTACCTCGACGCCATCGCCGAGTAGGCGAACCCGCCCGCACGGCCGGGGCCACCCCGAACACGGTTGCGACATCCGACGCCATCACCACCGCCCGCAAGGGCGGGGCTCGCCAAGATCCTCTCATGAGCAACACGACCCAGCCCCCCGCGCCCGCACCGGTTCCGCCCGACGCGCAGGCGCTCTGGCGCCTCATCGTTCAGGCGGGCGGGATGAAGGCCTACATCGACGGCCAGCTCCGCGAGCGCGGGTTCCTCGTCACCCGGCGCGACGCCGACGCGATGTCGGACCGGGAGCGGGACTCGTACAAGAAGGCGCTGAAGCAGGAGGCCGAAGAGCGCCGGAAGCTCCGGCGCGAGACGTGGGGCGCGTACAAGGCGAACCACATCGTCCACCTCGGTGAAGGGGTCTTCTGGACCGACGAGCCGAAAGAAGACAAGTGGGACACGCCCAACAGCGAAGAGCGCGCCGCCGAGAACGAGCTGCCCGCGCTCGACAAGCCCGAACAGCTCGCGGAGGCGCTGGGCGTCACCATCCCGCAACTCAAGGGCATGGCGTACCACCGCGACGCCGCAACCTCGCTGCACTACGTCCGGTTCACGATCCCGAAGCGCGACGGCACCGAGCGCCCCATCTGGGCGCCCAAGAAGCGGTTGAAGGCCGCGCAGCGCTGGATCCTGCACCACATCGTTGAGCGGCTGCCGGTTCACGGCGCTGCACAAGGGTTCCTGGTGGGCCGGTCCATCCTCAGTAACGCGCAGGTTCACGAGAACCCGAAGCTCCTGCTGAAGATGGACATCAAGGACTTCTTCCCCACGGTCACCGTGAAGCGGGTGCGGGGCGTGTTCCGCCGGGCCGGCTACCGCGGCGGCATCAGCACGCTGTTGGCCCAGATCTGCACGGAGTCGCCGCGCGAGGTCGTCACTGTTGAGGGGAAGACGTATTACGTTTCCCTCGGGCCGCGGTGCCTGCCGCAGGGCGCGCCGACCAGCCCGGCGATCACGAACGCACTGTGTTTGCGCCTGGACCGGCGGCTCGCGGGGCTCGCGAAGCGGTACGGCTGGCGCTACACCCGCTACGCCGACGACCTCACGTTCAGCCTGCCGATGGACCACAAGGGGCCGCCCAAGCTCGGTTCGATGATGGGGTGTGCGAAGCGCATCGTGGAGGCCGAAGGGTTCGAGGTGAAGGAAGAAAAAACGCGCATCCACCGCACCGGCGGGCGCCAGAGCGTGACCGGTCTTGTGGTGAACGGCGACGCCCCACCGCGCACGACCCGCAAGCTGCGGCGGCAGCTCCGCTCCGCCCTTCACAAGCTCAAGACCGGCAAGCCGCTTCAAGAAGGCGAGTCGCTCGCCCGGCTGACGGGTTACGCCGCGTTCGTGTACATGACGAACCAGGAGCTGGGCCGCAAGATGCTCGCGGACCTTCACGGGTTCGAGGGGAACCCGGAAGGGCCGGCGGTGTGAGGCGCGATGTCGCCGAGTGCGATGCGCAAGAAGAGGGTCGCGTCTGCGCGTTGCCGGTCGGTCCCGCTTCGCAGCGCCAGCGCCGCGGCGCCCACCCAGTCCGCGAGCGCGGGAGTGCAGGGCACGGCGGCACCCGGCGGCACGTCCGGCAGGTGCGCAACGAGAGCACGGGTCAACTCGGGTAGGCCCGCGCCGGTCTTCGCCGAAACGGGTATCGCGGCGACCGCGAAATCGTGAGAGGGGATCGCTCTCGGGTCGCACGCGACGGGTTGATCGCACTTATTCGCGACAACGAGCGGTTCGTGGCTCGTCGGCAAATCGAAGTACAGTTGCGGCACGTTCACGTTCGGATCGGTGACATCAACCACCCACAGCGTCTGGTCCGCGGTCCGCAGGACTTCGTTCGCGCGGCGGATGCCTTCTGCTTCCAGCCCTTCGGCGTCACGCAACCCGGCAGTGTCGATCAACTCGAACGGCCAGCCGTCGAACGCGACGCGCACGTTCACGGCGTCGCGGGTGGTGCCGGCGACGTCGGACACCACCGCCCGCTGGTATCCCGCGAGCGCGTTCACGAGCGAACTCTTCCCAACATTCGGCGGGCCGGCGACCGCCACCTTCCACGGCTCGACGAGGTGCCGGCCGACCGTGCGCCCGAGTTCAGCGAGGCGGGTGAGCGGGGCACGCGCGGCTTCGGGATCGGTTCCGAGCAGCGCGAGGATGCGCCGCACTTCGTTCGCGAACGCGCCGTTGAGCTGGTCGAGAATGATGTTCGCGGTGCGGAGCGTCGGGGCGCGCTGGAGCAACTCGTCCCCCTCGCTCTCCGTACGAGGGGGACGTGCTTCAACGCAGCCGCGCGACAGAAACTGTTCGATCACCCAGCGCACGACCCGGCGCCCGCCGTGGCAGTGGACCTCAACCACGTCCGGCGCCGTGGCCGCGAGAACCACCTCATCGGCGCCGAGCGTGCCGAACCAGAACCGGTTGACCTCTGGCACGTTCGGGAGCGGTTTCCCGGCGGGCGCGAAGAGCTCCCGCGCCACTTCCCACGCGCGCGGGCCGCGCACCTCGACCGTGGCGATGGCCCCGGTGCCCGGGGGCGTCAGCACCGACACCGCGGTGTCACTCATGAACCGACTCCGCCGCGAGCCGCACCCCGTCGAGGGTGAGGTGCGGATCGAAGACCGCGCCTTCGAGGTCCGCGGTGAACCCGATGCCGCGGACGAAATCCGCGCCGCCGCCGGTGACAAAGAGGAGCGGTTTCAGGTCGGTCAATTGGGACATGTTCCAGACGAGCGTGTCCGCGGCGCCGAAGATCGCGGACTGGATGCCCAGTTCGATCGCCTCGCGCGTGTTGCGCCCCACCGGGCGGTCCGGGTCGAAGACCGGCGGTTCGACCAGCGGGAGCTTCGCGGTGAACTCGTGGAGCGCGTGGGCCATCATCCACGGCCCCGGGAGGATGGCGCCGCCACGGAAGACGCCCGCCGGGTCGATGTAATCCACGGTCATCGCGGTGCCCACCGCAACGACGATCACGGGCCACCCGGCCGGGACGCGCACCAGCGCCGCGAGCGCGTTCAGAAGGCGGTCGATGCCGACTTTGTTGCGCTCGGTCACGTCAGTGGGAACCGGAACGTGTTCGTGTGTGACTGTGAAAACGTGGTCCCCGCGGGCTTCGGCCCAGTGCGCGAACTGCGCGTGCCACTCGGGTTGAACGCTGGCCACGGCCCAGGTGACGGGCGCGCGAACGGCCCACTGCGTAAGCTGCGCCTCCCAGCCGTCCGGGCGGTCGCCGGGGAGCGACACCATTTCGGACACTTGCCCGCCCGCGCACCGGCCGAACTTGATTCGCGTGTTGCCGATGTCCACCACCACGTCGGGCGTCACGGCGCGGCTCCGTCGCCTTCGGCCGGCGGGGTGATGTTGATGACCGCGCTGGTTTGAAAATCGGTGGTGCGGATCGCGGCCTCGGTCGGGAACTCGATCGCCGGCTTGCGCCGGGCGGCTTCTTGGGCCTCGGCTCGTTTAATGTCGGCAATCATTGCGGCGACGCGGCCGACGACGAGTTGCAACCCCTGCCCGGTTACGGCCGAGATGAGGAGCACCTCGCGCCCGAGGTCGGCGGCGAGTTTATCGCGAACCTCGTCGGCGCCGGTGAGTTCGGCCTTGCTCACGCACACCACTTCGGGGCGCCCGTCGAGCGGCACTTTGTAGTCGCGCAGCTCCTTGCGGATCGCGTGGTAGTTGTGGATCGGGTCCGAGCCGTCGGTGGGAAAGGGCTCGACGAGGTGGATCAGCACGCGGTTGCGCTCGACGTGCCGCAGGAACTCGTGCCCCAACCCGACGCCCTGCGCGGCGCCTTCGATGAGCCCCGGGAGGTCCGCGAGCACGAAGCCCGCGTCGCCGATGGTGACGATGCCGAGGTTCGGCGATTTCGTGGTGAACGGGTACGACGCGATTTCCGGCGTCGCGCGTGTCACGCGCGACAGGAAGGTGGATTTGCCCGCGTTCGGGAACCCCACCAGCCCCGCGTCGGCAATCACTTTTAGCTCGAGCGAGATGTGGCGCTCTTCGCCCTCTTCGCCGGGGCCGAACTGGCGCGGCGCGCGGTTGGTCGCGGACTTGAAGTGAACGTTCCCGTGGCCGCCCCGGCCGCCCTTCGCGACGATCACTTCGTCGCCGGGCTCGACGAGGTCTTTGAGCACGTTGCCGCGGTCGCGGTCGCGGATGAGGGTGCCGGGGGGGACGAGCAGCACGATGTCTTCGGCGTTCTTGCCGGTACACTTCGAGCCTTGCCCGGCCTCGCCGTTCTTGGCCTTCCAGTGCTTCTTCATGGTGAGGCCGGCGAGGTTGTCCGCGTTCGGGTCGGCGCGGACGATGACGGACCCGCCGTTGCCGCCGTCGCCGCCGTCGGGGCCGCCCATCGGGACGTACTTTTCGCGCCGGAACGACGAAGCCCCGCGGCCCCCGTCCCCACCCTTAACGAACAGTTCCACACGATCGACGAACATTTTTCTCGGTCCAAGGTCGTAAGGTCGAAGGGCACTATAGACGCTCGAAAAACAGTCTGCCGCCCGACGTTCCTGTCAGCGGGTCTAATCGCCGAAGGTCAGGACGCGACGCCCGAGCGGAGGAAATACACCATCTCCCAAAGTCGGTCGCTCTCACCGCGCTCAATCACCTCCAGCGGCTTCAGCCCGCCGAACGCATCGTTGGGTGCTTTCAGCCAAGGGCCGACCGACGGTTCTTGCATCACCTCGCCGAGGGCACGCGTCAGCCGCTTTAACTCGATCAGACTTCTCGCGGTGCTTTCCGTTCCCGGTCCGGTTTTATCGAGTGTCGCGGCCGTCCGCGGAGAAACGCCAAGCAACTGTGCGAACTGCGGTTGCGTCAATTGTAACTGTTCGCGGAGTTGAGCGGCGGCACCCGGCTGGGGCGCCGCGGGGCGCTTGGCCGCGGGCTTTTTCGCCCCGGCGGTGGGCTTCTTTATCGCTGGCTTTGCGGCCACTTTCTTGACCGCTGGCTTCTTAGCCGCGGGCTTGGTTGCTGGCACCGGCTTGGTGTTGGAAGTTGAGGTGCGCACGGTCGATCCTACCGGTTTAAGCCTCGGGGCGGGTTCGTTACCCCATTATCGGTTGGGCCGGGATAAATTTCAAGCAATGTTGCATGCAAAGTTGCAGGCTACCGATTGCCGAGATGTCCCGCATTCACCACCCTCAAGCCACCGGGGCTGCACTTATCGGGGAACACCAGCAGGTTGTACTGGCCCGGGGCAGCCGCGGATGGGACGATCAACCCGTCCCAGGGGCTGGTGCTGGGGTGTACCGCACGCGCCAGACGATGCGTGACAGGTTCGCGACCGGCCTGCACCTCGGTTCGCCAGTCGAGCGCGGTGAGTTGATCGGCGGAGACCCCGAGGTGGCTCAGGACAGGCACGCTCCGCAGGTCGAGTACCGCGCTCAGTTTCGCCTCGATCGCGACGAAGGTGCGCGGCATCGCGTTGTGGATACCGGCGCGATAGTAACGGTAATGGGCCAGCGTCTCTGCCATCGCGGTTTCGGGTGTGAGCGAAGCGTAAACCAGCGCCAGTCCTATCGGGTTCCAACGACCCGCAAACTTGATTCCACCAGCACCAGTAAGCAGGTCGGTTTCGGTCGCGTATTTTGGGGTGCTCGATCGATACACCACGTCTTCGAACGGAAGCGCGGCCGGCTCCAAACTCGCCAGAAGGGTCTGGAACTGCTCCAGGGTTGGGCCGTCCATCGCGCGAAGCTCCGCTTGTGGGCAAGGGTACGCGGGCACGGTGGCCTCACGGGCCGGTGCAGTTGCTCCCCGCGGAAGGGCACGACGGTTTACGTTCTCGGTTCCACGGAACCCTGCGTTGCTGACGCAAACGGTGATGTTTCAGGCGCCTAGCCGACGGATCGACGCTTGCGTCAACTCTAATTATATAGCGATAGAATTGCCCGAAAAACAGAGCGTCTAGCATGGCAACATCTGCGATCATCCGAACAACGCCAAGCGAAAGAAAATACAGAGCCGCTCGGCACGTGTGGGATTCGGCCCGCACC
>DASWYH010000132.1:0-10583 GCA_036405095.1 Gemmata sp.
TTGCCGGCGTCACTGCGGGACGAGTGGTTCGCCGAGTTGGAGCGGCGCGGCATCGACCCCAGTGCGGACGAGGTGCCCGCGGCGTTCCGATCGTCTGCGTGGTGGGCGGGCGCAGGAGCCGAACCCGGCGCGGCACCGGACACCGCCGGCTGATTCGGGACGCACCGCTCATCCGGCGATGGCGGTGCAGGTGAGCTATTTGTTCGGCCACCGGAGAGCGATCGGATGGGCGGGCCAATCGAAACCCGCGAGCAGGCCTACTTAGCGCTGCTACACCACGGGTTGGTTCGAGTCCGCAACCTCGCTGCCAGCGGCCAACTGGACCTGTGCCGGATCGAGGCCGACTACCTGCACAACATCCCGAGTTTGCTGCACGAGGACAACGAGCGACGGCACGTATACTTCATCCGCGGTGAGCGGGGCCTGTACCTGCAGCGGCTCCGGGAGTTGGGAGCCACCGAGTGCTTGGAGCAGGCCGGTATCTGGTACTCGCAGGCGTGGCTGATGCTGGCCGAGACCGCCGGTATGCGGCTCCGCGCGTGGGACCAAGAGGCCGAACCCGGCGCTGCACCCTCCGCCGCCGGCTGATTTGGGACGCACCGCTCATCCGGCGATGGCGGTGCAGGTGAGCTATTTGTTCGGCACCAGAGGGCTTCGGAGTGGGGAAGCGTCGGAAACCACCGCCCGCGCTCGACCTGCCTGCCGATCTGGTGGCCTTCCTTGCCGCCAATAATCAACTCGTGTACGACACGACCGCATGCGAGGCGGGTGCTCTCACTCTGGTGCCGCTGGCAGACCTAAAGCTGGAGCGGTTCCCGGTCGAAACGGGTTCGCTGGATGTGTTCGAGCAAGATCCGCACCACCCCGAGCGGAACTCGTACCTTGTGCTCGGCGTCAATCTGGTGGCCGACTGCACCGGCGGCTATGATGCGGTCGGGCTACTCCTGTGGCTGCCGATCGAGCGGCGGTACGGCATCTGGGACAGCTCGCACTGCGGCATCCAGGTGTTCGGGCCGGAGGTCACGTGGGCGCGTATCGCGGCGGACCCGGTGCCACACATCAATGCCGGGTGGTCGGGCATTGATGCGTTGTCGCCCCCGATGGAGGACTTGGTGCCGTGGCCGGCGCACCCGTACCACGGCGCCCAGGTATACACGCCGCAAGACGCCGAACCCGGCGCTGCACCTGACACCGCCCGCTGATGTGGGACGCACTGCTCATCGGGACGGGCGGTGCAGGTGAGCTGATTGTTCGGCCACCCGAGCCTGCATGATCACGCGTGCAGCGGCGGTGTGCGTGTGGTCCGCGTGTGTGAACCCCGTGCGTCGGGCTCCGCGTAGTGCCAATCGGGTCGGGCGCGGCTCATCGCCGCGAGGTGCGGTTGGTCGTGGCCGGGGCGTGTCGGGACACGGTGGTGCGTGTCGGTGGTGGCTCCGCCGAGACCGGTCGGTGGTCGGCGCGGCTCGCCGCCGCGAGTGGCGGTGGTTGCCGGCCCCGGTTGTGCCGGGACACGGCGCGTCGAGTCGGTGGTGCTCCGCCCGGCCGCACCGGTGGAGCGGGCTCCGCGGAGCCGCGGTGCTGGGCGTGTCGCCCGGAACCGCGGACGTGAGCGAGCCGAACCCGGCGCTGCACCTGACACCGCCGGCTGACTTGTGACGCACCGCTCATCGTGTGATGGCGGTGCAGGTGAGCTATTTGTTCGGCAACCAGAGGCTCGTGTGGTCCTGGCAGGTGACGAGCGATGAGGGTGCGATTCTACAGGGAGGAGCTCTGGAACCGCCCCACGGCGCGAGTCCTTGCCATCCACGGCAATGACGTGGTGGAGAAGCACGCGTACGCCGTGCTGGCCCACCCCGGTGAGAACCTGCCGGGCTTCGACGGCTGCGGCATGGCACTGGGTCAGATCATGCCGCGCGAGTCCTACCTGCGGGTTCTCTACGTGCCCGACCCGGACTCGGGCGGTGTGTTCGTGCTCACCGCAATGAGGCTCCGCGGTGCCGTACTGCGGGCCTGCCGCGCCCGGCAGCGGACCCGGGGCCGGCACCGATTCGGCGAGCGGCACCGCGTCCAGATCGTCGCGGACGGTTCGGCCACCCAGCCGTGGCACGACCCGAGCGAGCCGCCTGCAGTCGAGCAGCGGTTCCCGCCCGGTTGGGATGAGGCGCGGGTCCGGCGGGTGATCGACCACTACCAGGAGCGGCGGCCCGAGGTCCAAATTGCCGAAGACGAGGCGGCGGCCCGCGCCGCCCGAGATCCGGAGGCGGCAGAGGCCGAACCCGGCGCTGCACCTGACACCGCCGTCTGACTTGTGACGCACCGCTCATCCGGTGATGGCGGTGCAGGTGAGCTATTTGTTCGGCGGCGGAGGGCTCGGGCGTGCGGCTGTCGTTACCCGATGACCTGCTTGCCAAACTCTGTGACCTTCACCACCGGCAGCACGCCGAAATGTCGCCGGACTGGTTCGCCCGCGTGGAGGAGTTGTTTCCAGACGGGGCCGTGTTCCTGTGGATCAGCCTCGGCCACGCCAACTACCTCACCCTGGGCGGGCAGGTGGTGTTCACCACCCCCGACGACCAGCCGCCCCGACCGGTGGACAGTTTGCGGGCGGTCGCAAACATCCTGGTGCGTGGGTCGCGGGAGCTTGGCCTGCCGGAGTTGATCTCGGCCCTGCCGGCCCGGCCCGAGGGGCAACCAGCGTGTCCCGGCTGTGGCGGCCACCGCTGGGACGACACCCCCCACCCCGGCTACCCGGAGGGAACAATCTGCATGTTCTGTTCGGGGCTGGGCTGGATGCCACCAAGGCACGCCGAACCGGGCGCTGCACCTGACACCGCCCGCTGATTTGGAACGCATCGCCCCTTGGGAGGGGCGGTGCAGGTGAGCTATTTGTTCGGCCCAGAGAGCGCGCGGAGCGAGTAACCGTGTCGCGTCTGAGCGAACGGTTGATCAGTAGTGCGTGAGACCGCGGTGTTGCGTGCGCTCGATCGGGTCAGTGGGGGCCCCAGCGGTGATCCGGGGCGCACGCACGGGGCGGTGTCGCTCACGCCCCGTATCGGCATGGTGGCGCGGGCGCTGCGGATACGTGAGCCCCGGCCGGAGCGTAAGGGCGGTGTGCGCGGTCGAGGAACCGCGTCGCCGCCGAACCGGGCGCTGCACCGGACCGCGAGATCGGCGCTGTTTCCAGCACCGTGTCGCGATGTGCGCGGCCGGTGAGCTGATTGTTCGGCACCAGAGAGCGCAACGGAATGAACCAGGCTCAATTGGTCTTCGCGGTACTCTTGAGCTGGTGCTGCCCGATGCATGGTGGGCTCGCGAACGCGCGGGCGGATGACGTTTCGTTGGAGGGGCTGCCGTCCTACTGGTTCGTGCTGGAGCCGGCTTACAAGGTCGATCCGTACATCGCGACGGCGGGCAGGTTGCGCGGCCTCGGCCGAGAGAAGGCGATCACCCTCTTACGAGCCGGGGCAAAGGACCCAAAGCAGCCGGACGACACCGTCATCGCCCTCTGCCGGCTCTTGTTCACGGCCAAGCCCAGAGGCGAGTTCCGTCGCCCGCGGCTCGGCGCTCCTGGTGGCCTCGGTGGTACCGACCGCACGGACTGGGCATTAGAGCCGATCGAGGTCATCGACGGTGTCCCGTTCCTCGTCGTGGACGGGTACGACATCGGCGGGCGCCCGGAGTCGGCTGAGGACTACCTGGAGTACTGCCTGAAGGAGTGCGACTGGGGGGCCACCGAGTTCAAGCCAAAGATGGTCGCGGAGAAACAGAAAGCTCTGGACAAGTTGCTGGCCTCACCCAAATGGAAGAAGCCGCTCACAGCGGACGAGAAGGCGTATCTGGCAGCACAGATCAAGTGATAGCGCCCCAAGCCGAACCCGGCGCTGCACCGGACCCGGCCACGTGGTTTGTTTCCCGACGCTCGCCGGGTGTCCGTGTCGCGTACTGGTGTCGCGGCCGGGCCGGTGAGCTTATTGTTCGGCGGCAGGAGGGCGCGGCAGATGGCGGCGTGGTTCACCGTGTACAGCCCACGTCCGCTGTCGCATGTCACGCCCGCCGATGTCACCGCTTTCTTAACCGGTCCGAGAGTGGACTGGTACACCCTCGCCGAAGGGTTCGGAATCGAGGATGAGGCGGTCGTTGAGCGTGCCGTCGTCGCGCTGCGGGTCGAGCCGGCCGCCGGGGCGCGGGGCGAGTGGTTCGCGGTCCGCTACCGGCCGGCCAAGTCCCGTCCGCTGGTCGTGTACCTCTGGTCCGAGCCCGCACGGGTGCGCCAGGAGTTGGCTGAGGCCGCGGAGAACTACCTGGACGGCCGCCGGGGCCGGGGCGTCAATCAAGTACGTGCCGCCCTCACCTCCGTAGCTGAGGTGGCCGCCATCGAACTCGGCGGGAGCCAGCTCGGGGACATGGGTCTAGTGATCGCCGGGCAGGTGGCCGAGCACCTGGCCGGGACGGGAGGTGGGGTCATCCGCGACACCGGCGACGAATGGTGGGTGGTCCGCCAGGGGGTGCCCAAGTTGCTCCTCGGCCGCGCGTAAGACGCCGAACCCGGCGCTGCACCTGACACCGCCGGCTGATTCGGGACGCATCGCTCGTCTGGTGATGGCGGTGCAGGTGAGCTTTATGTTCGGCCACAGAAGACGCGGTGGAACAAACGGATGACGGAAGATGTGTGGTTGGCGTCCGAGAGCCTCGCCTCGATGTTCCCCTGCGTTCCGGGCTCGGTGCTCTCCCGGAAGAAGGTCTTGTTCAGCTTCGCCTGCGCCCGGCAGGTTTTCGGGTACGGCTCGGATGAGTTCGTCTTTTCCTTCGAGGAGTAGTCGAAGGAAGGCGGGGAGATCTTGGACGTCTTGGAATCGCGTATCGATGGTACGAGCAGTGACGAGGACCGTAATCGAGTCCTTCTGGCCGAGATCGGAAGTCTGATAGACCTGGGTACATGGGACGGCTTGATAAAGTACTTCAATCCGGCAGACCCCATTCGCTTTGCCGAAGACGTAGCGGGAGATTGTGCGGGGTGCGCAGGGCGTTTGGGTGGCCCACCCGACGAGGCCGTCCGCGCGCACGTTGTCGCCGAACAATTGCATTTCCTTCGCGACATCTTCGGCAACCCGTTCCGTCCGGTGGTGTTCTCCCCGGAGTGGCGCACCAGCACCGCGGTGGCGCTTGCACGGGGATGTACAAGGCGCGGGACTTCAGCACCATGACCATCCTCGCCGACGCCCTCCAAGACGCCGGATGCGACAATGTCGACATTCTCAACCACTGCCGCGGCCCCGGTCCGCACGTTCGGGGCTGCTGGGTGGTGGACTTAGTGTTGGGCAAGGAGTAGCATCGAGCCGAACCCGGCGCTGCACCTGACACCGCCCGCTGATTCGGGACGCACTGCTCATCCGATGATGGCGGTGCAGGTGAGCTTATTGTTCGGCCCAGAGCGCGCGCGGAGCGGGGAACCGTGTCGCGTGTGAGCGAACGGTCGGCCCGCGGTGCGTCAATCTGTAGCAATGCGTGAGGTGGCGGGTTCCGCGGCGGCCCGTGTGGCGCGCTGTGGTGGCCGCACTCAACCGGTGGTGTCGCTCACGCTCCGCAGAGGCGCGATGGTGGCTCGGGCACCGCGGATGCGCTACGGTGGCGCGGGCGCTGCGGATACGCAACGGTGGTGAAGCCGACGCGCAAGGGCGATGTGCGCGGGCCGAGGAACCACGTCGCTGCCGAACCGGGCGCGGCACCGGACCGCGAGATCGGCGCTGTTCCCAGTACCGTGTCGCGAGGTGCGCGGCCGGTGAGCTAATTGTTCGGCAACCCGAGAGGGTCGGTGCGTGCAACCGCAAGACATGTGCGACCGAGTCTCGCCCGAGGAGTGGGTGACGTTCCGCCGGTGCCGGTTCGTGCCCCGGACCTTCACCCCGTACTCGTGCCTGGCCGCCCGTGACGGCGGCGGGTGGGGGCCGTACCGGGGGCAGCCGTTCGATCCGTCGGTCTGGAAGTTGGTCGAGGGCGGCTGGGACCACGAGCACTGCGACGTGTGCTCCGCCCGCATCGCCGACGGTGCGGCATACTGGGCGAACGCCGGGCCGGAGCACGTGGACCTGTGCCCGGTCTGCTACCCGCTCGTGCGCGCCGCGCTCGGCGCCGAACCCGGCGCGGCACCGGACACCGCCATCTGATCTGCGTTGTGGCGCTCACTCCATCCTGGCGGTGCCGGTGAGCTTTATGTTCGGCGGGGCAGGCTTTTTCAACCGGTAGCGCGGCAGCCGTACAAGCCGCACAGCGATGGGCGTCCGGATGCGATTGCACGATGGCGAGCCGATCGGGCAAGCACTCAAGCGGTTCAACCGACTGGTGAACGATCACCAGCGGCGGCACAAGCGGCACAAGCAGGTTCCGTGGCGGCTGATCCGCTACCCCTGCTACATCAAGCCGAGTGAGGTCCGTAGCTACAAGAAGCGGGTCAGGCTCCTGAAGGCGCGGCTGGAGGAATACCGCCGCGCCCATCGGCCCGTTCCGGTCAGCCTCATCGACCTGTGAGCCTCGGGAGCCGAACCGGGCGCGGCACCGGACACCGCCCGCGGATTCGGGACGCGCCGCTCATCGGGTGATGGCGGTGCAGGTGAGCTCATTGTTCGGCCGCAGAGGGCGCTGTGGGAAGGGCGAAGCGACCACTGAAGCAAGGTGACCACGGCCCCTACGGCGATCTCGCAGGCCGCACGCTGCCTGACGACCTGGTGCTCCTGTTCGTTCCCAGCTTGGCAGCCCTATTGACCCGAGCCGAGGAACTCAAGGGGATGCCCCTCACCGAAGAGCAAGTGCTGCACATCCGGGACGCGGCCCACGCGGTGGTCAGCCCTGCGCGACCGGCGTCCGCCGTCGATCAGCGGCGCGGCTACGCCGATGTGGACCCGGCCGACGCCTGGAAGAGTTGGCAGGCTATCCGCCGGGGCGGTGGATAGGGCCCCCCGAAGTGCTCGCGTGACGGCGGTGTCGTACAGGTCAAGGCCGAACCCGGCGCGGCACCTGACACCGCCGCGCCGTTTGTGACGCACCGCTCCTCGGGTGATGGCGGTGCCGGTGAGCTCATCGTTCGGCCAGCCGAGGGCTTCCGGGCGAATGAGCCGGTCCCAACCTGCTCAGTGTCGTTCCGTCTCCAGCGCACGACGGCGGAGTCCGCGTTCGTGAGCGTGCCGGTGACCGCGGACTTGATGGTCGAGCAGCCTGACGGGACCGGGCGGATCGATGTCGCCAAGATGGTTCAGCGAGCCGTCGAGATGGGACAAGCGGCCGGAGTCGCATGGCAGGTCGAGGAACGGGAGGTTCAGCCGCACCCGATACAGACGCCGCCACCGGGATTGGCTGGTGGCGTGTAAGACGCCGAACCCGGCGCGGCACCGGGCACCGCCCGCGGATTCGGGACGCGCCGCTCATCCGGTGATGGTGGTGCCGGTGAGCTCAATGTTCGGCACCGGAGGCGCCAAGCAGATGGATCACGTTACCGCCGAGCAACTTCATTCAAATGCAGTGCTTGGTGGCATCGTGCATGCGACGTCCCAGATCCACAGCGACGCGATGGATGTGATCTGGGAAGGGAACGAGTGCTGGTTGGAGGATTTCGTCGATACTGCCGGGGTGCTACGGTTCCTCCCCGTTGAGGTGGTCGGTGTCTTCTGCGATGTTGAGTGCCCGTACCCGCGTTCCTGGCTCGCAAAGAATCAAGAGCACCTGTTCCGCGGGATGCCTGCGGACTTGCGGGGCATCGCGGAGGAGTTCATTCGGACGCACCCCCACATGCAGCTCCCGCTCGGTGGCGAGGAGTTGTCGCTGGCCAGTGCGGTTCTGTGGTCGGAGGGCGGCAGGCTGCGCACCGCCGTGCCTTGGCCGGAGTTCCTGGAGAACGGTGGGCACATTCTGCGCGATCACCTCGTCCCGCCGGAGAACGCGCTTGCGGTCTGGGCAGAGACGTACAGGCTGAGCGCAGACGAAACGGCGTTCGTGCAGCGCGTCTTCGAGCGCAAGCGGGCAGCGGGGTTCGGGACGATTGCACTGACCACGGACGAATGGCGCTGGCTCGGTGAGGAGGCCCACAAGGCCGAGCGGCCCGGACCGTACGGTAACTACTTCGCCGGCTTAGAAATCTGTTGGCCTGGCATGCCAATTGGAATTGGTTGGCCCAGCATGCCAAAGGGTTCGGCCGAACCCGGCGCGGCACCGGACCAGGCCACGTGATTTGTTTCTCACTGCTCACCGGCTTGTCGTTGTCGTGACTGGAGTCGCGGCCGGGCCGGTGAGCTTGGTTGTTCGGCAAGGCGAGGGGGCGCACGGGTGGATGAGGCCCTATCGGCGCGAATCGCGGCTCTCGTGGACGCGCACCGGACCGGGGCCGCGGCCCACGACTGGCAGCAGGACATGGCCGTGCGGTTCGGTGGGCTGGGGGTGTACGGCGACATCGGCGGGGCGCTGGTGGTGCGCCCGAGCGGGTCGGTCCTGAGCGTTGGGTGGGACGACGAGGTGGCGTCGCAGGCTGGCCCCGGTTGGCGGGTCATCGCCCTGGCCGCCGCGAGCTACCGGCACCCGGAGCTGGCAGCCCTCGCCCCCGAGCGTCCGCCCACCGCCAGGCCGTGCTGGAAGTGCGGCGGGCCGGGCTGCCAGTATTGCTTCGGCATGGGCTGGCTGCCCGACAGCCTCGGCTAAGCGAGGCCAGCAGCACAAAGGCACGCCGAACCCGGCGCTGCACCTGACACCGCCCGCTGATTCGGGACGCACCGCTCATCCGGTGATGGCGGTGCCGGTGAGCTTATTGTTCGGCAACAGAGGGCATTCGGTGGCGGAGCCGTTTCCTTCTGATGACGTCCTCGGACCGGTGGCGTGGGACAGCGAATATCGCTGGTGGACGTTCAACGCCGGCGCTCCGGGTGGCCCGCCGCTTCGCGGCAAGATCATCCCCGAGGTCGCGGGTGCGTTGCCCTCCGCGGAGTGGCTGCGGTTCATCCGGGAATGCCTCGTGTGGGTCCGGGCCAACGAGCCGCAGCTCCGGCAGCGGGTCGCCGCCGACATGTTCGATTACTGGTGCCAGACGTACCGGGACGACGAGGACGAGGTGGGTAGCCCGGAGGAATTCGCGGCGGCCATCCGCACGACCGCGGTCAACTTCTCCGAGGGCAGTCAGGCCGAGGTCTTCTACGACGACGCTGGGGCATTCGGCAACCACGGCATCTGGGTCGAGGTCAACACCGCGGGAGCGTTCGTTCGCGGGCCGGACTTCTGCTAGCCAAGGCGCGCCGAACCCGGCGCGGCGCCTGACACCGCCGGCTGATTCGGGACGCGCCGCTCGTCCGGTGACGGTGGTGCCGGTGAGCTTATTGTTCGGCCCCGCGCCGGAACCCACGGGGGCGGGCGCGCGTCGATGGGGATGCCCGCCCCCCATTCCGAGTGGCTGGCCCGACCCGCGCCGCCCCCGAGGCGCGGGCGGAACGGTGTCGCTCATCTGCCGGGGCTGCTCGAGCGGGGCCGGATGTGGAGCCCGCCCTCACGGGCGGCCCATGTTCAGCGTGGTGGGGCGCGGGTCCGAACCCTCCGCTGCACCAGACGCGCGCGTGCGGAACTCGGGGAACGCCCCCTCCAGGGGCGCGCGAGCAGGTGAGCTCCACATCCGGCATCCGGAGGTGTGGGCCGTGCCGCAAACGGAACGTGGGTGGTTGAGTCAACGCGAATACCCGGAGTTCATGCTGGGCGGCGCGTTACCCGGTGCCAGCAGCGAGCGGAAGCGGCGCCTGCTCTCGGTCGCGTTCTGCCGCCGGGCGTGGCACCTCTTAACTCAGAAGCGGAGCCGCCGGGCCGTCGAGGTGGCTGAGCGGTACGCCGACGGGGAAGCGACCCCCGCCGAGTTGCGCGCGGCCTGTGCGGCGGCTGAACAAGCCGACCACCTCGATGAAGGCCCCATCATCTGGGGGGGCGAGGTTGCGGGAGCCGCGTTGATCGCCGCGGACCGCGACCCGAGCCCGGAGGATGTCGCGCACATCGTAGCGAAGAGCGTGGGCTGGTCTGCGGCCCGCACAGCGGCTCCGGACGCCGGTGGGGCGAACCGCACAGCCGAGCGGGCCGAACGGGCGGTCCTGTGCGAGTTGGTCCGTGATGTCCTCGGGAACCCGTTTCGGTCCGTCGCCTTCTCCCCCGAGTGGCGCACCGAAACCGTCCGCGACCTCGCGGCCCGGATGTACGAGTCCCGCGACTTCGGCGCGATGCCCATCCTCGCGGACGCACTTCAAGACGCGGGCTGTGACTCCGACGACATCCTCGACCACTGCCGGGGTCCCGGTCCGCACGTTCGCGGTTGCTGGGTTGTGGACCTGGTGCTCGGCAACGAGTAGCATCGAGCCGAACCCGGTGCGGCACCTGACACCGCCGTCTGATTCGGGACGCACTGCTGCTCGTGACGCGGCGGTGCCGGTGAGCGGATTGTTCGGCAGCGGGGGGCGCGCGTATGGGGCGGGCATCAGGGGTGCCGCGAGCCGGTGTGAGTTGGATCGAGCAGGCGTACCGGCTCACCCGCCGGACGTGGTTCTGGGAGGGCGTGTTCGGCACCCCCGACCGCG
>DASWYH010000133.1:0-8444 GCA_036405095.1 Gemmata sp.
GCAGTGGTGCGTGTGGTAGACCAGCACCAACATGCACGCGAGCAGCGCGATGTCCGTGGTCGCGAGTGCCGCGTGCCCGAGGAAGTTCGGGTCGCACGCCACGAGCGCGACCGCGAGCCGCCCGCCCCACGCCCCGCCGAAGGTGCGGCCGAGCCGCATCGAATAGAGTAGCGCGAGCCACCAGAACACGAGGTTGGTTGCCCGGCAGATCGGCAGAACAGTGTGCAGCTCCAGGAGCGGATCGAACGGCTGTCCGCGGTGCCGCTCCCAGAGGTAAACGGGCAGCGTTTGCACATCGACGGGCAGCGGCATCGTGCCGGCCCGCATGAGCAACTTGTTGCTCCCGGTGCGCCAACTCGTGAGCCCGGCTTTGACGTACAGCGGTTCGTCGAAGGTGGCCCCGAGCCGGGCGGCGGCGGTCAGGCACCACGCCGACGATGCGACCCCGACCACCAGCAGCCACAGCGCATCCGGCCACCGACTCCGCATGTCCCGCACTCCGTGCGCCGCCCGCGTTTGGGTAGAATGCGGGAGATACCGCAACCCGAGCCGCCGAACAACCCCGAACCGTCGGGCCGTTCGGTCCTACCCGAACCGGTACCAGAGCGTGCGCCGCGCCCAGCGGGTGAGGCCCGGAGCGTCACGCGGAACGATCCGGTGCGCGAGCGTTTTGCGGCCGGGACGGCCGCGGTCCCAGGATCAAAACCGATGCCACTGCCGCCCTCGATCGAACTCGTTAACCGCACCGTGCGCCGCGGACCGTTCAAGGTTGCGGTGTTCGATTTCGACGGCACGCTGTCGCTCATTCGCGAGGGCTGGCCCCGGGTCATGACCGACCTCATGGTGGAGCGCCTGCGCGACCAGGGGCTCATCACCGAACCGGAAGCGGAGTGCGCCGCGCACGTCGAAGCGTTCGTGATGGCGCTGAACGGGCACCCGACCGTGCGCCAGATGGAGCGGTTCGCCGAAGAGGTCGCCGCGCGCGGCGGCGCCCCCGCACCGCCGCCCGACTATCTCCAGCAGTACCTCGAACGCTTGATGAGCGTGGTCCGCGCGCGCTGGGACGCGATCGAGTCGAAACGTGCCCGGGTCGAGGACTGGGTTGTGCCCAACGCGCACGGGGTGTTGCGCCTGCTCCAGGAGAGCGGCACCCCGGTGTTCGTCGCGAGCGGCACCGACCTCGCGCACGTCTCGCGCGAGGTGGAACTGCTCGCCCTGACCCCTTACGTGCGCGGGCGCGTGTTCGCCCCGAAGGACAACGATGCGACGTTTCGCAAGCGGCACGTCATCGAGCGCGCGGTCCGGGAACTCGGCGCCCGCGGTGACGAACTCATCGGGTTCGGCGACGGCGTGGTAGAAACGCAAGAGGTGAAACGCGCCGGCGGGGTGGCGGTGGGGGTGGCGAGCTGCGAATCCGGCACGCGCGGGGTTCACGCGGGCAAGCGGGAAACGCTCATCGCCGCCGGCGCCGACCTCATCGTCCCGGATTACGAGCACGCGGCCGAACTGCTCGCCTGGCTGGGCGGCCAACCGTGACCGAACGGCGGGCCCGCCCCCGTTACGCCGCGGGTGCGGTCGGCCGGGCCGCGCTTTCGGGTCAAGTGGTGTGGGTCGGGTCGCCGATAACGGATGCGTGGAAGTTCGCACCGCGACAACCGGCCTGGGCCGACGCGCTTCTGCGGGCGCGGCGCTCGCGCTCGCGCTGGTGGCCGTGTCCGCCGGGTGCGGCGACACGCGCTTCCTGCGCCGCACGTGCCCGCCCCCGCCCGACCCGAAGGTCGCGGCCGAGCGCCCCGCGCCGACGGCCGAGTACCAGATCGGCTGCCCGGACGCGGTCGAGATCACGTTCCGCGATCACCCCGACTGGGACGCCGTCGCGGTCGTCGATGTGGACGGGCGGCTCCAGCTCACCCAGCCCGGGAGCCTCCGGGCCGACGGGCGCACGCTCGCCGAGGTCCGCACCGAACTGGCCGCGCTCGCGGGCTGCGATCCGGACCGCGTCAGCGTTTCACTCGTCGCGGCCCGCAGTGCCCGGGTGGTCGTGTACGGCCCCATCCGCGGGCGCGCGCGGGTCGTACCGTACCAGGGCGCGGAACCGGTCCTCGATTTCCTGAAGCGGGTCGGCGGGCTGCCCCCCGGGTCGAAGTTGAACCAGGTGTACGTGGTGCGCCCGAACGTGGCCGCCGCGATGCGCCCGCAGGTGTTCCGCGTGAACGTGGCCGCGGTGCTCGTGGACGGTGACCCGCGGACGAACGTGGTGCTGCAACCCGACGATCAGGTGTACGTGGGCGAGACGCGTCAGTCGAGCCTGTCGCGGGTGCTCCCGGACTGGCTCGGGACCGCGTACCGGCGCGTTACGGGGCTGCTCCCGGACGACTGGTGGCCGTTCACGAAGGCGCGCGAACACTGAGCACCTCTCATTCGCGCCGGGTCTTGCACCCGGGGAGCGGGTGCAAGACCCGGGCGAAAGGCGCTGTCACCCGTGAACCGGTTCGCCCCCGATGTAGACTTGCCGCACGTTCAGCTCCCGGTCCATCACGATCAGGTCCGCGCGCTTCCCGATTTCCAGGCTGCCGATGTCGGCTTCCGCACCGAGGATGCGGGCCGGGGTCAGGCTCGCCATCCGCACCGCTTCGGGCAGCGGCACCCTGGCGGCAAGGTGCATTGTTCGCACGCCGTGGTCCATGCCCATTGCGCCCGATGCGAGCGCCGTTCCGTCGAGCGTTACGCCGACGCCGTCCCGCGTGCGAACGCGCTCCCCGGTGCCTTCCGCCCCGAACCAGTATTCGCCATCGGGCAAATCGACGGCCCGCATCGAATCGGTGACCAGCGCCAGCCGGTCCGGTCCTTTCACCTTGTACGCGAGGCGCAGCAGCTCCGGGGCGAGGTGCTTCCCGTCGGCGATCACTTCCGTTGTGAGTTCGTCGAAGTAGAGCGTCGCTTCGAGCACGCCGCCGCGCATCGGGTACGCTTGCGCTTGCCGCAGCCGGGCGCGATCGGACATCGCGCAGAACAGGTGATCGACGTGCCTCACCCCCCACCCGACCGCCGCTTCCAGTTGCGCAAACGTGCCGTGGCTGTGCCCGGCGTTGAACCGCACCCCGCGGGGCGCGTGCGTGCGGACGAGCCACTCCGCGTTCTCGATCTCGGGCGCCACGGTGACCACGAGCGGCATTCGGTCCGCAAGGCGCGTGAACCGCGCCGCGTTCTCCGCGTTCGGAACGAGGAACTCCTGGTCGGGGTGGCACCCGCGCGCCGGGCGCGCGAAGTACGGGCCGTAAAAGTGACTCCCAACGATGCGCGCGCCGCCCGGAACGTCACCGTAAAGTTCGTTGCACAACCGGAGGAACGTATCGTACTGCGGCCCCGTCGCGACGGTGCTGGTGGGCGTGAGGCTCGTGGTCCCGTGGCGCGCGTGGCACCGGCAAACGGTGCGGAACGCCTCGGCGGTGCCGTCCATGAAGTCGGCCCCGGCGCCGCCGTGAACGTGGAGGTCAACGAACCCCGGCGCGAGGTACATTCCGCCGAGGTCGATCGCATCGACGACGTGCAGGTCCTGATCGATCTCCGAAATGCGGCCGTCCACGACCGCGAGCGTCGCGCCGGGCCACAAGCGATCGGGCAGCACCAGCGTTGCGTTCGCGAAAACCGTTACAGCCATCTCAGCCCCCCGTGTTTGCCGGAGTCATGTTAGGTGCCCGGCCCGCGCCCGCCCGGTGCGTTGTTGTAGAACTAACGGTAACGGTTCTCGGAGGCGGACTCATGGCGCGGCGGAAACTCAACGGGTTACGGGTGCTGGTCACGGGCGCGTCCCAGGGCATCGGCCGGGCGCTGGTGACCGAAGCCGCCAAGCGCGGGTGCCGGGTGCTGGCCGCGGCCCGCTCGCAACCCTTGCTCGACGAACTGGCGGCCGAGGTGCGCGCGGGCGGGGGCACCATCGCGACGGTGGCCGCGGACGTGACCAAGCCCGACGACCGCGCCGCGATGGTGGCCGCCGCCACGCAGCACTTCGGCGGCCTCGATGTGCTCATCAACAACGCGGGCATCGGCGCCACCGGGCACTTCATGGACTCCGAACCCGAGGTGCTGCGGCAGATCTTTGAAACGAACTTCTTCGGGCTCACGGAAACCACCCGCGCGTTCCTCCCACTACTGAAGCAGGGCACCACGCCCGCGATCGTGAACATTTCGTCGGTAGTGGGCAAACGGGCGCTGCCGGCGCGGTCCCTCTATTCGGCCAGCAAGTTCGCGGTGATGGGGTTCAGCGAGGCGATCCGGGCCGAACTGGCGAAAGACGGGATCGACGTTCTCGTGGTGTCGCCGGGGCTCACGCAGACGAACTTCTCGAAGAACATGCTGGAGCAGAAGGCGAAAATGCAGCTCGACCACCTGCGCGGCATGACGAGCGAAGAGGTCGCCGTGGCCGCGCTCAGGGCGATCGAGCGCGGCAGCCTGGATGTGACGCTCACCCTCAAGGGCAAGTTGCTGGTGCTGGTGAACCGGTTCGCGCCGTGGGTCGTGGACTTCTTCTCCAAGAAGAAGGTCCGCGAGCTGTTCGCCGACGAGATCGCGGAGCGCAAGAAGAAGCGGGCGGAAGCCGCGCTCGCGGCGAAGTGAGCGCGGCCGGGACGCCTTACCAAGTCCACAGCTTCACGTGGCCTGCGGCTTGGAGTGCAGGACGTGTGCGAGCCCTTGGAGTGGGCTCACTGCACCACGACGAACGGGCGCAACTTGTCGAGCGTTTTCGGACCGATGCCCTTCACCTTGTCGAGATCGCTCACAGTCTGGAACGGGGCCGCCGCGCGTGCGGCCACGATCGCCCGTGCCATCACCGGCCCCACACCCGGCAACCGCTGGAGTTCCTCAAGTGAAGCGGTGTTTACGTTGATCGGCGCTTCGCCCGGCTGAATCTTCTTTGCGCTGCTTGTTGCGGCTCTCGGGGCGGGCGGCGCGGGCGCCTGCGCGATTGGCGACGAGAACGACGTGGACACGAGCGGCGCGGGCGCCTCCTGGGAGGGAGCCGCCGGCGCCCCGGTGCGGAACTGGTGCCGCACCTTTTCGAACGTGAGCGGGCCGACCCCGCGCACGTCCCGCAACTCGTCAACCGACCGGAACGGGCCGTGGACCCGACGGTGATCGATGATCGCTTCGGCCATCTTCGGGCCGAGGCCGGGCACCTGAGACAGTTCGGCGCGGTCCGCGGTGTTCAGGTCGGTGAGGTTGGGCGCTGCGGGGTCGGTGGGCCGGGCCCCGAACGGTGCCCCGTAACCGCGGAACGCGAGCAACCCGAGCAGCACGGCCAAGAACACGCCGAGCACCGCTTGCGTGCCCGAAGCGGTGCGGGTCGGTTCGGAGGTCGGTGAAGGCGCGGCGGTGCTCATCGGGGGCGGCTCGGGCGGCGCAATCCGCACATCCCCGACAGTTTACTCGGCCCGCACCTCGATCACCACATACCGGCACCAGTTTTCCAGAGCGGGCACCGTCCGAAGCAACCGGGCGTCGGCGGCGTCGAAGAGTCGCAGCGCCCGCCGGTTCCGCCACACCCGGCGCACCATCCCGAGGAGCTGAAAGCCGCGAACCGTCGTTGCGGGGAAAATGGCCCGGAGCGGGAGCAGGTCGCGGCGCGTGAGAGGGCTCTCGTCCGGGGTGCGGTCTTTGCCTGGGTACGGCAGTGCGCGGCGCGCGAACCCCAGGACCGGGTTCCCGCCCCACGGCTCGCAGAACACCGCGACCCCGCCCGGCTTCAGCACCCGGCGCAGCTCGTGCCCGGCGCGCGCCAAGTCGAGGTGGTGCAGGATCGCGTTCCCCCAGACCGCATCGAACGAGGCATCGGCGAACGGGAGGTCTTCGCCGTCGGCCGTGAGGCACTCGACCGGGACGCCGTTCGCGGCGGCGCGCGCGCGGGTCTCGTTCACGTACCCCGGCGACAGGTCGAACGCCGTCACGGCGGCCCCCGCCCGGGCCAGCGCGACCGCCGCCATCCCGTGCCCGCACCCATAATCGAGGGCGCGCTTGCCCTGGAGGTCGCCCAGCGCCCGGAACGCCGGGCGCACCCAGGTTTCGTGGTCGAGGTACTCCTCGGTATCGAACCGGAGGGAGGCCGCACCGCTGTGGAACGCGCCGGCGCGCTCCGCAGCTTGCTTGTCGTGGAAGAGCTGTTCCGAAACGCGGCGGTCCGTGCCGGTCATCGTCGGTCCTTTCGTGCGCCCGGCTTTCGCGCGGGCTCAGAACGGCAGCATCGCGGGCGGGATCATAGCGTACCCGCCGACGAGAACGGCGACCAGACCGATCAGCCCGGCGAACAGCCACAGCGCGCTCTTCTGTTTCCGGGCCAGGGCCAGCGACGCCGCCACCGCGCCGATCTGGGCCACCAGCATCGCCACCGACAGGTGATCGCTCTTGCGGCGGTACTTGTCGCTCTCGGCGCTGCTCACCTTGACCCGCACCTCGTACAGCGAGGCGATGCCCCGGTTCAGGTTCGCCTCGGCCCGATACCGCCACTCCTCGAAATCGCAGCCGACGGCCTGACGGGAGGTCGCGCTCCAGGGGTCGTCCGGGTTCTTGGCGTCGGTGAAGTTGGCGATGAAGAGCGCCTCCCGGATGATCGGCCCCCACTCCTGATCGAGGTCGGCCGATGCCTTCTCGGCGTCGTCGATGGCCCTGGTGATGTCGGCCGGGCGGACCCGCCGGGCGAGGGTCAGAACCTCGGACTCGGGCTTCCGCTCCGCGATCGCTTTCCGCAAGTTGTTGATGGCCTCGTCCTTGACCTCGGGCAACTCGGCGGTCGGTCGGGCCTTGCGGTCTTGCAGCCACGCGAGCGATTTGCGCCGCGCGTCATCAGAGGTAGTTGCTCGAACCGGCGGCAGCGCATCGAGTTTGGGGTAATTGACCGGCACCGGTTTCTTCTTGTTCTCGGGGCCGCTCGTGGTCCAAAGGACGAGGGCCGTTGCCCGGAGGCCCTTGGCGTTGCCCTCCATGATGAGCGCGCGGGTCCGCTTCGCCGCGAAGAAGGACCACTGGTCGGCGGCCTTCGACTGGTCCTGTCCGGCCTGGGACTTCCAGTACATGGCTTCTTGGAGGGCGCCGTTGGACATGGACCCGAACACCGCCGAGAGCGCGGTGAGCGCGACCGGGAGCGCGGCCCCGACCTTTTCGAGGAGCCCTTTCGGTTCTTCCGGTTTCTTGTCGTCCGGGTTCGTCGGCGCGGGCGCATCGCTGGACATGGTTCAACGTCTCCGTGGGTGGAACTCAACGGCCCTGTGGAACGGGTCGGAACAGTGTACCCGGCGGCGCGGCTGCGGTCATGGTGGGTGCGGATCTTCATTCGGGCTTCTTGCGGCGGGGCGAAGAACCCGTCACCGTCGGAGAGGTGGCGCCGGTTGGGGTTGACGGTCTGGCGTGTATTGGTGTAAGTGCCCGCGTGCTAATGGCCCCGTGGAGGTCCGAGATGCGCTGGATTCGTGGGACGTTTGCCGTTGTAACTGCGGTTGCGGTTGTCGGGTTGCTGGCGCTCAACTGGCGCGCCCAGCTGCAAACGCAGCAAAAACTTGATGCACTCGCCGCGACCCTCGCCGTTCGGCAGGCGGAACCGGCGCCGGCACCTCAAACCGCGATACCCGAACCGGGAAGGGTGCCGCGCGAACTCGACAAGGTCGCGACCCCGCCTTACATCATCGAAGCCCCCGATTTGCTGTCGATTGAGGTTGTGGTGCGCGACCCGAAAACGGGAACGAAGGACCGCTTACCGACGCAGCCGGTTTCGGGTTCGTTTCCGGTGCGCCCGGACGGCACCGTCGGGCTCGGCGCCTGGGGTTCGGTCTACGTCGCTGGTTTGACTCTTGGGCAAGCATCCGACGCGGTTCGGGTTCACATCGCGAAGCGGGTCGCGGAGGTGCCGGCGGACCGTCTTGCGGTGACGGTCGATTTGTTCGCCAACAACAGCAAACGGTTTTTCGTGATCAGTAAGTTCGCGGGCGCCGCTGAGCAGGTGTCGGCGCTCCCGCTCACCGGCAGCGAAACGGTGCTGGATGCGATCCGTTTAATTGGCGGCTTGTCCGAACGGGGCCAAAAGCTGGTGATCCAGATCGAGCGGAAAGGCCCAGGTTGGGGGCTGTCGCAGGTGCTGCCCGTTGATTGGGAGGGTATCACCCAGCACGGGTTGACCCACACGAACTACCAGATCCTGCCTGGCGACCGTGTGTACGTGACTCGCGCGGCCGACTGAATTTGGCCGCTTTCGGAACGGTCCCTGGGACCGCGGACGTCCCGTCCGCTCTGCAATACGGGTGGTGTCGCGAACCGGTCCTTCGTCAAGCGATACGGGCTGCGTCGCAGCGGACGGGACGTCCGCGGTCCCAGGAGAAAGCCACCGCACGTAACGAACGCGGGCCGGCTACCCTCGCGAGTAGCTGGCCCGAACGCGTTCTTTCCTGTCTCCTGACTTA
>DASWYH010000134.1:0-6400 GCA_036405095.1 Gemmata sp.
CATCCCGGCGGTTGCTCGAATTGGTGCTCCCAATCTTGGTCCGCTGGTGCCGTGACCACGGCCACGAGCAGGGCTCGGACCAGCACCCACCCGCCCACGCACCCGGTCCGCCGCTGTCCCTTCGTCTGCTCGGTTCGCACATCGGGCAATTGGGCTTCTTTACCGCACGATACCTGCCGATGCCCGACGGGGTAAGGGTTCTTATCGACCCGCGAAGTCACGACCCGAGGTGCTTCGCGTGCGGCTATTCTTTTCCCAGCACCCAATCAACGACCCAGCACCCGCGCATGTGCGGCCCTTCGCTTCGGCAGTGAGAAAGGACATCAGCGGCAACGCACCCGGCGTCTTGAAGTGCATCCGCGAGAACCGGCATCGCGCCGAAGTCGTGGGAATTGTACACCTGCTGCGCCAAAAGCACGACGGTGTCGGTGCGCCACTCGGGGGCTAACGCAACCGGGCGAAACGGGTTCCCGAAGATCTCGCGCAAGAGCGCGCACTGCGCCCCCATCTCTGCGGTCACCTCGGGCCGGGCGAAGGGGTCGATGCTCCGAATGAGCCACGCGCCCGCGGTGTGTGGCTTCTCGCCGAGGGCTAGCGCCACGGCGTGTTCCTTCCCGTGCCGGTTACGTTGCTCACGGTGTGCGCTCCGGACGTTTTCTACTTCTTCTCCCGTTGCAAGCCCGTCCGCGTACCGTTCGGCGACATCAATTGCCCGTTGATACTTCCGGTTCGTGAGTGCGTCTTCTATCCTGCGGCAACAGGCCACCCCGAAGAGTCTCAGTTGTCGGCCACTTGCCTTTTCTTTGAGAAAAGCGATCATCTGCGCTGGTTCGCCACACGCGCGCCACTCGGCTTCGGTCATGGTTTTGACCCTGGGACCGCGGGCGTCCCGCCCGCCGCTTCGCGCCTCACGATAGTATCTCGAACACTCGCCGAGCAACGCCGCTCGCGCCGCAAAGCGGGCCAGAGGCCCGCGCCCCACAGAGGAAGAGCGCGATCAAGATAGATCGTCCGCCCGGGATCGGTATACCATCCGCACCACCCGGAGATCCACTGATGCTCGAAGTTGCCGACGCCCTCGCGACCGTTCTCAAGCACTCGAAACCACTCCAGACCGAGGTCGCGGCGCTCACCACCGCGGCGCTCGGGCAGGTGCTCGCGGTCGATATCGTTGCGGACCTCGACTCGCCCCCCTTTGCCAAATCGCTGCGCGACGGCTACGCGGTTCGCAGCGCCGATTGCACCGCCGGTGCCGAACTGACGGTGATCGAAGAAGTGGCCGCCGGGAAGGTGCCCACGAAACCGGTCGGGGCCGGCGAAGCCACCCGCATCTTCACCGGGGCGCCGATCCCGGAAGGGGCCGACGCCGTCGTGATGCAGGAGCACACGCAGAAACTCGACGGCGCGCGCGTCCGCATCACCGACACCGGGATGAAGCCGCACCAGTGGGTGTACGCGCAGGGAACGGAGATGAAAGCCGGTGCGGTGGTGCTGCCCGCGGGCACGCCGATCAACCCGGCGGCTTACGGCGTGCTGGCGAGCGCGGGCAAGACCGCCGTGCCCGCATTCCCGTTCCCGCGGGTCGGGATCATCGCCACCGGCGACGAGCTGATCGAAGCGAACATGCGGCCCAAACTCGGGAAGGTGCGCAACTCGAACGGCCCGATGCTCACCGCCCAGACCGTGCGCGGGGGCGGATTGCCGCGCTACCTGGGCATCGCGCGCGACGATCACGCCATCACGAAATCGCTGGTCGGTGAGGGGATCGACGTTTCCGATATCGTGCTGATCGCGGGCGGGATGTCGGTTGGGGACTTCGACGTCGTTCCCGCGGTGCTGCAAGACCTCGGGGTGACCGTTCACTTCCGGCAGGTGCGCGTGAAGCCGGGCAAACCGATCCTGTTCGGCACCACGGAAAAGGGGAAGCTCGTGTTCGGCCTCCCCGGCAACCCGGTGAGCGCCTTCGTGGGGTTCGAGCTGTTCGTGCGGCCCGCGCTCCGAATCCTGGGTGGACACGCAGAGGCCGGTCCGCGCACAATCAGGCTGCCGCTCGCGGCGGGGTTGGCCGAAACCAACGACCGGCCCACGTACCGCCCGGCGAAACTGGAACTCGGCGCGACCGGTTGGAGCGTGCGCCCGCTCGCGACCACCGGCGCGCCGGACCTGGTGAGTGTCCAGCCCGCGGACGCGCTTCTGGCGCTGCCCGCCGGCGACGCTCGCGCCGATGTGGGCACCCTCACGGATGTGGTGCTGCTGTAACCGGCGCCATTTGCCGCCGACGGAAGGACACAGATGTTTCAGCTTTCGCTGCTGACAAGGTGGGTGGCGGCCATCGGCGTCTGGTCGAGTTTGGTGGCGCTGCGGTTCGTCGCGTGGCTTGTCTTCGGCGGCGAGTTCGCGCCCGTGTTGTTCGTGGCGGTTGGGTCGGCTCTGGTTTACGTCGCCGTGGACGAGCTCTTGTTCTCGCGGGTGCGGGCCAACGCGCCCGCCATTGTCTCCGGCGTGCTGCTGTGGCTCGCGTTCTTCCCGTGCGACCTCGGCCCGCTCGGGTTCGTGGCCCTCGTGCCGTGGCTCACGCTCGTGCGCGCCCCGGTGTCCACCGCGCGCCGGTACGGCGCCGCGTACCTCGGCGGGGTCACGTTCTTCGTGCTGGCCACGCAGTGGGTCCGCGTCGCGCACCCGATGATGTACATGTCGTGGTTCGGGCTGTCGGTGGTGATGCCGCTCTTCTGGCTCGGCGCGCTCGCGATCCTCCGCCGGCTCGACCGCGTGCGTGTGCCGCTCGCGGTGTCGGTGCCGGTCGCGTGGGTGGCGCTCGAATACTTCCGGATGCACTTCCCGACCGGGTTCCCGTTCCTGAAAGCCGTGGGCGCGTACCAGATGATCGGCTTCGGCTGGTACTTCCTCGGGTACACGCAGCACGCTTTTACACCGCTAATTCAGGTTGCGGATGCGGGCGGGGTGTACGCGGTGTCGTTCGTGGTCGGCGCGGCGAACGGTGCGCTGGCGGAACTGGTGAGCCGCTGGCGCGGAAGACCGGCCCCGCTCCCCGATGGGAAGGGCGAGTTCGGAGGTTCCCCCCCCCCCTTCCGGGGGGCCGGGGGGATCGGTCTCGCTTTTGCGCTGGTGCTGTTCGGCGGGAGCGTCGGGTACGGTTTCTGGCGGCTCGATCACCCGGCATTTACGGACGGCCCGAAGGTCGCCGCGATCCAGGGGAGCATCTCGCAGAACGCCAAAATGGGGAACCCGAAAGGGCTGCTCCAGTCGTACAGCGATCTGCACTACCAGGCGATCAACTACGACCGCGAGCGGCGCGCGTTCGTTGGCCCGTCGCCGGACCTCGTCGTCTGGCCGGAAACGTGCTGTCCGGTGGACTGGTGCGCCCTCGCCCCGGCGACCCGTGCCGAGGACGCCCCGGAATCGTTTCAGGAGAACCGCGCCCAGTCCCGCGACTGGTTCCTGAACCGCGACTGGGGCACCAATGTGCTGTTCGGGTTGAGCGGTCTGGAGTGGGACGGCACCCGCGTGTGGAAGTACAACTCCGCGCTGCTCGTGGAACCGGTCCCGCGGCACCCGCTGTGGAAGCCCGGCGACCCGAGCCTCGAGCGCAGCGCCGCCGCGGCCCGGTACGACAAGATGCACCTCGTACCGTTCGGCGAGTACGTGCCGCTCGGGGAGGTGCTGCCGTTCATGAAAGTGTTCACGCCGTACAAGCACGACTACGCGTGCCGGCCGGGTGAACAGTGGACCCGGTTTCCCCTTGCGGCGCGCGACGGGCGCCGGTTCACCTTCGCGTGCCTGATCTGCTATGAGGACTCGGACCCCTACTTGGCCCGGCAGTACGCGAAATCGGAGCCGGTCAATTTCCTGGTGAACATCTCGAACGACGGCTGGTTCAACGGCACCGAAGAGCACGAGCAGCATTTCGCGATCTGCCGGTTCCGTGCCGTCGAGGCGCGGCGGTCGGTGGTGCGCAGCGTGAACATGGGCATCTCCGGCGTGATCGACGCCGACGGGCGCGTGGTGGCGCTGCCCGCCGCAACGTGGCACGCATCCAAGCAGGTCGAAGGCGTCGTTACCGCTGTGGTGCCGATCGATACCCGCGCCTCGCTCTACGCGGACCTCGGCGACTGGGTTCCGGCCGGGTGCTGGCTGGTCGCGCTGCTGAGAGTGATGGCCGGTTTGGTGCGCCGAAGAGTGGCGCGGCCCCCTGGGACCGCGGGCGTCCCGCCCGCCGCGACACCAGCCGTATAGCATCGCGGCCGACCGGACCACGATTCGACGCGCCGGAGCAAAGCGGGCGGGTGAAACGTCCACAACGGAGCGTCCCGCCCGCCGCGACACCGGCCGTATCGCTTCGCGTTGGTCCGGTGGGGCGGGTTCCGCCGCGAACTCGGCCGTATCGCTTCGTGTTGCTCTCGTGAGTTGTTAAGCAGCGGACGGGACGTCCGCGGTCCCAGGGAAGGCAAGGAGGCTACCGATTCGACTCGCCGCGCCGATCCTGTTGCGCCTCCCGCTTCCCCGGTTGCGATTCGCGCCGGTGTTCGTTGCGGGCTGGTGCGCGTTCCTGTTCTTGTACGGCGTTGCCGCGGGGCCGCTGTACCGCACCGAATCCCTGCGCGCGATCATCGGCCGGTCGTGCCTCGAAGGGCACTGGCTCTACCCCGTCCTGTACGGTGAACCGTTCCTCACAAAGCCCCCCGGGCACTACGTCGCCATCGGGCTGTGCAGCCTTCCGTTTGGGAACGTGAGCGCGGCAACTGCACGGTTACCTTCGGTGTTCGCCGCGACAATGGCCGTTGTGTTGATGCACGGCATGTTCCGGCGGGTACTGGGCGAGCGGGCCGCGCTGCTGGTTGCGGTGCTGCTCCCGTGTTCGGTGCTGTGGCTCGACAAGGTGCCCAGCGCGGAAATCGACATGACCCTCGTGGGCTGGGTTGCGGGCGCGGTCGTGCTGTTCCACCGGGCGCTCGAAACCGAGGGCCGCTTTGCGGCCCTCGGTTTCTGGGTGTGTTCCCTGCTATGCGTTGCGGGCGGTACGCTGACAAAGTGGACCGCGCCCGCGTTCTTTTACCTGACCGTGGTCCCGCTCCTGGTGTGGCGCGGGCAGCTCTCCGCACTTTTCGGCTGGCGGCACCTGGGGGCGGTGACCGTCGCGGTCGGGGCCTGCGCCCTCTGGGCCGCAGCGGTGGTTCAGGACGTGGGGCCGCACGCTCTCACGGACACGATCCGCAAGGAAGCCGCGTACCGGTTCGCGCCGAAACCGGGCAAGGGGTTCCCGTGGACCGAGGTGCTCACGTACCCGCTCGGCGTGTTCGCCGCACACCTCCCGGTGTCGGCGTTCGCGCTGCTCACCTTCCGACCGAGCTTCTGGAAACGGTGGGACGCGCGCGGAAAGCTCCTCCTGCAACTGCTCCACTGCTGGACGTGGCCGAACCTGCTGTTCTGGACGCTGGTCCCCAATCATAACGTGCGGTACGCGCTGCCGATGAGCGCCGGGCTGATGGGGCTGGGCGTAATGGGGCTTCTCGCGTGGCTGAAACGACCTACCCCCCCGGCCCTCCTCCCTGAAGGGAAGGGGGAGAAAATCACCCGTGGCTCGACACGCGCGAACCACCGGTTCGGTCCCCGCGTCTTCCTCCCCCCTCCCTTCAGGGAGGGGGGCCGGGGGGGTAGGTGGCTCCTCTTCTTCTTGCTGTGTTGGATCACGGTGAAGGTCGTGTTCGTCGAGGTGGTGATCCCGAGCCGCATGGCGGGCCGGGGTGCAGAAGCGACCGGCGCGGCCCTCCGCGAGCACGTTCCGGACGGTCCGCTCCACGTGCTCAAACTGAAGGACGAGGGCGTCATGTTCTACTACGCCCGCCCGGCGGTGCGCCTCGCGAACGTACAGTCGCTACCGCCCGGCGCGTCCGCCCTTCTGATCCGGCAGGAGTGGGAAGATCGCGCTGCGTTCGGACACCTCGAATTGTTATGCTGTATGCACGATCAGCAGGGCGACCCGATTTACTTGGTTCGTCGGCCGGCGGAGCGGTAACAGTAGTTTCAAGTAGTCAGTGCTCGGTGCGGAGTGAAGAGCATTCCGTGTGCCCTTTAAACCCCGGTGTTTGCTTCTCGTCTCTTCGACTCACTGACCACTGACCACTGACCACTTGAGACTACTGGTAACGGTGGGGCACGGTCGCCGCGCCGGACCGGGAACGGTGAGGGAAGCATGAGCGCTGTACCGAAACCCGCCGTTCAGCCGCTCACGGTGTCGCAACTCACCGCCCAGGTGCGCGGCACCCTGGAGGCCCGGTTCCTGTCCGTGTGGGTCGCGGGCGAGGTGTCCAACTTCACCCGGGCCACGAGCGGGCACTGGTACTTCACCCTCAAGGACGCGACCTCGCAGATCAAAACGGTT
>DASWYH010000135.1:0-2659 GCA_036405095.1 Gemmata sp.
GTCGTTATCGGACTTCAGGTGTCAGCTTACCGGGCCGTCGTTGTCGGGGAGCGTCCGGGCGGCGGCGGCGGCGGCGGCGGCGGCGGCCTCGGCGGTGTTGAAGTCGCCGGCGGCGAGCCGCGACGCGGCTTCGGAGACGACGTTCGGGCGGACGTCCGGGGCCTGGCGGACGCCGGCCAGCAGCGCGGCCAGCCGGCCGGTGAGCACGAACTCTTTGGTGGTGCCGGGTTCCACGACGGGCGCCGCGGCGGGCGCGGGGGCCGGGTCCGCGGCCCGGGTGGTGGGACGGGTGGCCGGGGTTTGCGGGAGGGGCGGTTGAGCTCCTGTGGGTTCGATTCGCATGGCTCGGTACTCGCGATTTCAGGTGTGGGGGCCGATGTTCGCGGCCTACAGAAATGATTATCGAACGGGGTCTACAAAAATTGCCCGAAAATCGCGCGCCGCAATCCCGGACAGCCATTTTCGATCATACCTTTGGAATCCCGATTCCTCTCAATCCGGGCTGGACCCCACCATGAGCGACCCTTACGCGCGACCGCCCGAGTCACAGGCCCCCCGGGCCGAGGCCGAGCGCGAACCGATCGGAGCCGACAGGCACGGAGCCGTGGGGGCGGTCCCGCGCACCCCGATCCCGCCCCGGTGGGGGCGCACGAGCAAACTGGTGCTCGCCGCCCTCGTCCTCGTGTGCGGGGCCGGTGGTGCGCTCGGGAGCAAGCTGCTCCGGCCGAAGCCCCCGGTCCCGGTCGCGGATGCGGCGCCGGAGCCCGAAGAGCCCCCCCCGGCCCCCGCGGCCCACCCGGCCCCTTTGGAGCCGGAGCAGGGCGCCGCGGAGCGTATCGACCTGCTGATTCACGCGGGGAGCTTCACCGACGCGCTCCAGGCCGTTCGCGACGCGCCCCCCGGCGCGTTCGGCGACGGGTTCCTCGCGGCGTACCGTGAGGGCCTGTGCCTCGAAGGGCTGGGGCGGGTCACGGCCGCCGACACCGCGTACCAGAGGGCGGAGAAAGATCCGAACGTGGGGGGCTGGGCGCGGGCCGCGCTGGGCCGCGCGCGGTGCGCCCTGGCCCAGGGCTCGCGGACCGCGGCCCGCGAGCTGATCGACCAGGTGGTGCTCCGCTCGGGGCACCCGGAGTGCCGCGGCGGGCACATCTACGAAGAGGCGCTCCACCTGCTCGCGCGTGTGGCACTGCTCGAATCCGGCCCGCACCCGGACCTCGACGCGCTCAGCGATGCGGCGCTCGCGTGGCCGGTGCTCCGGGCGGCCCCGGACAAGTACCTCGATTGGCTGCCGCTCGACGCCCCCGCCGCGAGCCCGCATCCCAGCGCCGGGCGCGACGTGGTCGAAGTGCTCCCCGAGAGCGACGCGGGGCCCACCGAACTGACGGTGCGGCTCACGAAGCGCCCCGCGCTCGACGTGATCCGCGCGATCGCGTCCGCCGCGGAACTGGAGGTGCAGCTCGAATCCAGTGTCGCGCCGCTCCTGCTCGACCCCGTCGGGCCGGTGGAGGTCGAGCGCCTGCCGTTCGACGCGGTCCTGGCGGCGCTGACCGAGCGGGCCGGGGTGGCGGTGGCGCTCAAGGGCGGCGCGCTGCACCTGATGCGCGCGCAACCGGCCGCCGGCGAGGGCGCGCCCGCCCGGGCCCTGAGCACGGCGCTCGCGGCGGCTCCCAAGCACCCGGAGGCCGGCTCGATGCGCGTCGCGCTGGCGAACCTGGACGCCCGGGCCGGCCGGTTCAAGGCTGCGGAAGAGGGCTACAAATACGTTCTGGACGGCATCGGGAACGCGCCCGAAGCCACGCACGCGGCGTACAACCTGGGGCTCATGGAACTCAGGGCCGGCGCCCGCAACAGCGCCCGCGCGCGGTTCCTGGAGGTGATCGACCGGAGCCCGCACACCCGGTTCGCGGACCTGGGCTGGTGCTGGATCGGGCGCACGTACCTCGACAGCGACGACCCGGGTGCGGCCCGCACGGCGTACCGCACCGCGCTGAACGGGACCTCCCGCGACGCGGCCTCGGCCGCGGCCCTCGCCATCTGCGCGTGCGAGCTGCTCACCGGGAACGAGGACGCGGCCCGCGCGCTCCTCGAGGACACGCGGTTCAGCACCCGCGAGCCGCACGCGATGCTGGTCAACTTCTATACGGCGCTGCTCTACTACCGCTCCGCGCCGACCGAGAGCCGGTACGAGATCCTGCTCCGCGCGATCCGGAGCGCGGACGAGGGCCGGGGCATCGGGCCGGGGGGCGTGTACCTCGTCGGCCGCGTGTACGCGGAACTCGGGCTCCCGGAGCGGTTCGCCGCGCTGTACGAGAAGGAGGTCGAAACCGCGCGCGGCCCGCTCGCGCTGCGGATGCTGTACGACACGGCCGAGCGGTACTACCGACTCGACGCGCGGAAGCTGGCCCGCACGGGATACCTGACACTGGCCGCGGTGGACCCGAACGGGCTGGGGGCGCTGGCCGAAGTGCGGCTCGCGGCGCTGGACGCGCGCGACGGCAACGGGGCCGAAACGGTTCGCCGCTGCTGGGAGCTGGTGGGGCGCCCCGGGGTGCCCGAGGACGAGCTGCTCGCGGTGATGGGCCGCGGGTACGAGCTCCAAAAGATGTACGGGGCCGCGGCCGAGTGCTTTGCGGGCCGGCTGCCGAAATAGGGCCGCCGG
>DASWYH010000136.1:0-6067 GCA_036405095.1 Gemmata sp.
CGGCCGCACGAAACGGAGCGGGACCGGCCCCCCCTATTCTAGCACGGGCGGCGGCAACCGGTCCCGATCGGCCCCCAGCGGTTGCGCACCCGCGGGCCGGGCGCGGTTCGCGGTCCTGAAGGTTTGCGAAAGCAAGGAGAACGAATTGCTGGCGCGGCCGGATCGCGGGTGCGTAATGCCGCCCCAGCCGGAACACCTCTATTCGCACATTGCCGAACGACGCCACCGCGAAATGTGCCAGCGCGACGGTGCGCGGGGCGGTCCGCCTTGAGCGCACTCGACCCGCCGGTCCGTTGAAAGCCCCCGTTGGGGCCGCTCGTACTCGGATCGTGCTATACCTTTTCCGTCACCCGCGCCCCGAGCGGCTTGAGCACCGTCACGCGGTCCGCGTTGAGTTGCACGAAGCTCGCCCACTTCGCGGGCACGTTCGCGTCCATGAAGAGCGCCTCGACCGGGCACTCGGCGACACACGCGCCGCAGTCGATGCACTCGTCCGGGTCGATGTAGAGCTGCTGCTCGTCGCCGTAGAAGCACTCCATCGGGCACACCACCACACAGTCCGTATACTTGCACCCCACGCACGGGGCCGTTACCACGTGAGCCATCGCGTCACCTCGGAGCGGATGTTCGGAACCGCGGGACGGATTGCACGCCGCGTGCCGGGCGAAAAGCCCTTGAAATGACGCACTGCGAAGCGAAGGGAGCGACCGAATTTGGTCGCGTGACGAAATGCGGTTACTGCCAGTCGGCGTCGCGCTTGAGGTCGTGTTTGCGCATCTTGCCGTAGAGCGTGGTGGGCTTCAGCCCGAGCCGCTGGGCCGCGCCGCCGGGGCCGTACACGCGCCCGCCCGCGGCCCGGAGCGCGGCCAGGATGCGGGCCTTCTCCTGCGCCGCCCACGTGCGCGCCGTTTCGACCGGCGCCGCGCCGAGCCACGCGGGATCGACCGCCGCCTCGGCGCCCTCCGCGACCAGCACCGCGCGCTCGATGACGTTTTGGAGCTCGCGCACGTTCCCCGGCCACTCGTGCGCCCGGAGCGCGCGCACCGCGGCGGGCGAAAGGGCGCTCGCGGGCTTGCGGTGCTTCTGTGCGAAGTGCCGGAGGAAGTGCCCGGCGAGAGCCGGCAGGTCGTCCCGGCGCTCGCGCAGCGGCGGGAGCGCGATCGGGAACACGTTCAGCCGGTAGAACAGGTCGGCGCGGAAGGTGCCGGCGCGCACGTTCGCTTCCAGCGCGCGGTTCGTGGCCGCGACCAACCGCACATCGACCGGGAACGGGTCGCCCCCGCCGAGCCGCTCGACCACGCGCTCCTGGAGCACCCGCAGGAGCACCGCTTGCACGTCGGCCGCGAGTTCGCCCACTTCGTCGAGGAAGAGGGTGCCGCCGTGGGCCTGCTCGAACCGCCCGGCCCGGCGCTTCACGGCCCCGGTGAACGCGCCGGGCTCGTGCCCGAACAGCTCGCTCGTCATCAGGGACGGGACCAGCGCCGCGCCGTTCACGGGAACGAACGCGCCCCGCGCCCGGTCGCTCCGCTCGTGCAGGGCACGCGCGACAAGCTCCTTGCCGGTTCCGGTTTCGCCCAGAATGAGGACGGTGGCGTCCGTCGCGGCCACCTGCTCGATGGCCCGGCGGACGGACGGGAGCGCGCCGATGAGAGCGGTCATGAGGGGCCGAGGTAAGCGAACCGCGGAACGGGCTCGCCGTTCACGGTTACGGTTTCGAGGAACATCGCGAGCGGGCGCACCCACAGCCCCGAATCGTTGTACCGCGGCCGGTACACCACCAGCGGTTCGTTCGTCTCGCTGTGCCGGGCGACGCCGACGACCTCGTACTCGCCGCCCTTGTAATGACGATACCGTCCCGGCGGGAGTTCGTTACTCGGCATGGTGCCCTATTGTGTGGGGTGGGGCCGCTCAGCCCTTCGGTTTCGCTTCGCGCGGCGGCGGCGCGACGGGCCGCGTCGGCTGCTTCGGCTCGTCCGGCTGCTTCGCGGGCGGATCGACCTTCTTGGGCTCCTCGGGCTTCTTCGCCTCGGTCCCGGCGGCCTTCAGGTTCTTGCGCACGCTCTCGATCGCCTCGTGCAACAGGAACGCCTTGCGGGCCGGATCGGCTTCTTTCTCCGCGGCCCCCAGCCCGGCGTCGATGAGCTTCTGGGCGCCCGGGCGGTGGGCCAACAGCGGGCGCACGGTGAGCAGCGCCCCCTGGTACACCCGGTGCGCGCCGGCGAAGTCCTTGTTCTCGTTGTACAGGTCCGCGCCCTTGTTATGCACGTCCCGGAGCGCGTCGATCACGAGCTTGTCGAACGCCTTCGCGTCGGGCGCCTTCGGGTCGTCCGCGGTCGCGCCGAGCGCGAGTGCCGCAACGAGCGCGAGCGCCGCCAGTCCCTTGGTGGTCATGTGATACCTCAAGTGTCCCCTTCTACCGAGTTCGGCCCCATCATGACGCGCCGGGGTCGGGGTTGCAACGCGACTCCGGTTCCGCGTACCATCGGCGCGAGTGCCCCCAATTGCCCCCGCACGGAAGCGGACCGTGGCCGACAAACTCACCCAACAGATCCTCGACGCGCTGACCCGCGTTGCCGCCGAACCGACCGGGCTGCCGCTCTACGGGGCCAAGGCCGATCCGGGGCTGTTCCCGAACGTCGCTACCGCCAAGCCGGCCGCGCAGAAGTGCCTCGCCGACGACCTCGTGCGCGTGGTCGGTACGGACGCGAAGAACAGGTCCCCGCGCGACCTCTACGCGCTCACCGACAAGGGGTGGGAGTACCTGCTCGCCGCGGTGAACCCGAAACAGGTGCTCGAAGACTTCGTGCGCGTGCTCGAAGCGCGCCAGGGCGAGGTGCGCGAGCTGCTCTCGACCGCCCGCCGGATGGCCGACGGGCTGCAAGGGCTGAAGGACGCCGTGTCGCGCGTGCTGCCGAGCGTCACCGCCGCCCGGGTCGAGAGACCGGCCCCCCCGGCCCCCCTCCCGGAAGGGAAGGGGGAGATTTCTGAGGTCGCCTCCTGCGCGCCGGGTTCGCAATCGGGTCCTGAAGGTTCTTTCCCCCCCTTCCCTTCCGGGAGGGGGGCCGGTTGCCTCCTCGAACCCGACCTCGCGGCGGCGGTGCTCGCGCACCTCGCGGACCACGCCGGCCCCGCCGACTGCCCCCTCCCGGACCTGTTCCGCGGGCTCGCGCTGAACGGGCCGCTCACCATCGGCGAGTTCCACGACTGCTTGCGCCAGTTGCACGCGGACGGCACCGTGTCGTTCACCGCGTGGGCCGGCCCGCTGTACGCCCTCCCGGAACCGCAGTACGCCCTGCTCATCGGTCACGGCATCGCCTACTACGCTTCGCTTCGCGCGTCCGGGGTCCGGAGCCCGGAGCCCGATCGCGCCGGCGCCCCGCTCCGCGCCGCCCGGACCGATGCCTGACCCCCGACCCCTGAACACGGAGGTTCTTCACCGATGAACGCTACCGCCACCGCGCCCGAACCGACCGGCCTCAGTGGCCGCACCCGCGACGTGCTCAAGCGGGCCGGGAACCCGTTCCGCAACTACTTCGCGCGCAACCCCGATGACGAGGTGTGCGCCCGGTTCCACGTCCCGGAGCTGTTCGCCGCCGAGCGCGACCTGCTCCACGCCATCATCGACCTGTACCGGTACGACCCGCAGACCCACAGCGAGGTGGTCCCGATCCTCGGCAACAAGGGCGCGGGCAAGACCCACCTGCTGCACAGCATCAAGCACGGCACGGGCGGCCAGTGGCAGCTGCTCGTCACCCCGGGCACGTACCAGCGGGACTCGGACTTCCTCGAATACCTGCTGTTCCAGATCATCGACACGCTCCTCGGCGGCGGGAAGCAGAAGGGCGTCCGGCCGCTCGAGTACGTCGGCGACCAGTTGGTGCGCCGGCAGCTCGGGGTCGCGCTCCGCGAACTCAGCGACGAGGAAAAGGTCGAGCTGTTCCCGCCCCCGGGGCTGGGCCGGTGGGCCCGCCGGCTCGGGCTGGGGGCGCAGCAGGCCCGCGAGCGCGCCGAGTGGCTCGCCGAGAACCTGAGCGGGTACTCGAACTTCGCGCGCGTGCCGACCCCCGTCCTCCAGGCACTCACGGAAGCCGGGCTGACCGCGCAAAAGGCGTTCGACCTGGTCGCCGCGTACATCCAGAAGAACGAGTCGCACAACGCCGCCGGGCTGATGCGCCGGCACATCTTCCAGGGGTTCGCGAAGGCGGCCCTCCTGCGCGACGAATCGGACCTCGCGAGCTTCCTCACGTTCGGGTTCGCGGAACTGGAGTTCCACGTCCGCCCGACCCGCCAGGACCTCGTGCTCGCGCTGTTCAAGGTGCTGACCGAGGTGTTCCGCAGCCTGAAGACGCCCGTGGTGGTCGCGTTCGACCAGTTGGAAGACCTGCTGCTCGCGCGCCGCACCGACGACGCGCACAAGACCGCCGAGGCGTTCTTCGCCGGGATCGTGCAGGTGATGCACCAGATCGACGGGTTGTGCTTCCTGATCTTCGCCGAACGGGGGCTCTGGAACCGGTTCGTCCCCTCACTGGACGGGTACATCCAGGACCGGCTCAACAACCCGGTCCACGTTCCGAAGCACGGCACCGTGAAGGCCATCCGGCTCGAAGCGCCCGCGAGCGACCTCGTGCGCCGGGTGGTCGAGGCGCGCCTCCGGCCGTGCCTCGCCGAGCTGCCCGGCGGCGAGCCGGTGCCCGAGATCTTCCCGTTCGCCGACGAGCAGGTGCTGCGGATCGCGCGCACCGAGCCGACCCTGCGCGACATGCTCCAGCAGTTCCGCCACCTGTTCGACCACGTCGTGTACGGCCCCGACGACGCGACCACCGAGCGGCGCGGGGCCAGCCCGCCGGTCGAGCCCCCGGCGCCGGAACCGGTCGCGCCGGTCGCCGAGGCCCCGCGCGTCCCGTCCGGGTTCGTGGAGCTGCCCGCGGCGCGGTTCGACGTGCCAGCCGAACTGGCCGCGGCGCCCGAACCGGCCCCCGCCCCGGCGGCCGAGCCGGGCGTGCCCGAGTTCTTCTTGCCGAACGACCACGTCGGCCGGCTCGCCGCGCTGCTCGGGCGCGACGCGGACGACGCGCCGGCCCCGATCCGCGACGACGTGCTCTTCAAGCGCGTGGACGTCGTCGAAGCCCCCCCGGCCGCCCTTTCCGAAGCGCCGGTGCTGATGCTCCCGGCGGTCCCGGACGAGGTGCCGATGGCCGCGGCCGTTGAGGAGCGGGGCGCGAGCGTTGCGGAGTTCGTGCCGCCCGAACCGGTGCCGGTTGCGGCGGCCGAGGTGAGCGAACCGGCGCCGATGGCGGCAGCCGAGGCGAGCGAACCGGTGCCCGAAGCGGTTTCGGACGCGCCCCTTCCTGTTCCCGCGCCGGCCGCCCGGGAGGTGCCGGCCCCCGCGACCTTTCCGGCAGAGGTACCGGCAGACGTACCGGCCCCCGCTGTGGTGAAGCTGACCGCGGCGGCGCTGGTCGAGTTGTGGGACCAGGAGCAGCGCGCCGCGCGCCGCAAGCTCGAACCCGAGGGGGCGCTCACGGGTGCCACGCGCGAGCTCCAGGCCGGGCTGGGCGCGTTCCTGAGCGTGTGCCACGAGCACGGGGTGAAGGTCGGGCCGTGGCGGCTCCAGCACGTGGTGAACGAGTGGGCCTACGGCGAGCACCCGACCTACGGGGTCGTCACGATCGCGCACTGGGCGTGCAAGGACAGCCCGCCCTGGCGGATGGGGCTGGGGCTGTTCCTCGCCCGCGGCGCCGGGAAGCCGAAGGACCTGGAGGTGAAGCTCGCGGTGCTCGAAACCGAACCCGCGATGGTCGACCTCCTGGTGCTGCTGCGGCCCGAGGACGACATCGCCACCACGGGCAAGAGCAAGACGCTGCTGAACGACGCGGAGCGGCGCGGGAAGCACACGCGCCTGGAACCCGTGTCGCTGGACGGGTTCGCGCAGATGTACGCGTTCCCGCGGTGGCTCGCGGTGGTGCGCGAGTCGCTGCCCGAGGGCGCCCCGCTGCCCAACCTCGCGGACGTGATCCAGGAGAAGTGCGAGAAGCTGCTCGAACAGGTGTGCATGCCGGTTCAGGGC
>DASWYH010000137.1:0-2249 GCA_036405095.1 Gemmata sp.
ACGGCCGCGGCTGGTTCGCGGCCGGTGGGGAATTGCTGGTTCAGGAGTTCTGAGCACCAGTGGCCCGCGTTTCCGAATCCGCATGGGTATCACTTCGAGGTCGTCCGTTTCGTTGACGACCCGCGCGCGGGGGCGGGTCGAACCGGGTCGAGAACCTTCTGCGGCGGTGCGCGCAGGATCGCCACCGCCTCGGAACCGAGCGTGTCGCCACCGTTAACCGTGATCAGCGCCCGCAGATCCTTCTCGGAAAGTGTGTTCGGGAAGAAACGGACGGTGCCGTCGGCCATTGCCGCATAGAACCCACCCGGGTACACGCCGCCGAGCTTCGGCACCGGCGGGAGCGCCGCGTCGGCGTCCGCCGCCCCTTCACCCAAATATGTCATATCGTCCGGCTTGGTCCACTCCACCGCTTCGGACGATTCGACCACGGCCAGCGTGTTGCTCGTGCCGTCGGTAAAATCGGGCATCCACCGGCCCCGAACGGTTTGCCCCAGCGGTTGCGTAGCTCCCGGGGGCGCCTCTTTTCCTTTCGGGGCCGGGATGAACGCCCGTGGCCCGGCGAACGATCGAAAGTACGTCTTGCCGCTCGCCGCCGCGGTGCCCGGCGACGCGAACACCTTCGGCATCTTGGCGATGAGCTTCTTGTTGTGCTCGCTGTCCCACGGCTCTTTCGTGTTGAACTGCTGGTACAGCTTGGCCTCTTCTTCCCCGAGGAGCGGGAGCAACGCCACGCGCCAACTGAGCCCGAGTTGCCCGTTCGGCCCGGCGATGCCGATCGGAAAACGCTGGTTGCTGTCGTGATAGGAGAAGAAAGCCAACATGATTCGCCGGAGCCGCAGCGCGGTCTCGGTTTTATCCGCCTCGGTCGGACCGGCAGCCAGGGTGCCCGTGGGAGCGGGGGCCGATTCGGTCGGCGGCACGGAATCGGTTTTCTTCCCGCAGCCGAGCACAACCGCAGCGCACAAGACACAAACCGGTACGAAAGAACACAAGCGCGACACAATGACCTCCCGGAACAAGGCGCGAGCGGATCAACACGGCGCGTCTCTTCGGCCAATTGAACGCCCAGGGGGTACAATACCGGAATGAGCGCCGAGAAGTACCTCCGGCCCGAAGTCATCCGTCAGGTCGCGCGGCTCGACCTGCGGGCCAAGTTCATCGTTCAGGGGTTCCTGACCGGGTTGCACAGCAGCCCGTTCCACGGGTTCTCCGTAGAGTTCTCCGAGCACCGCAAGTACAACCCCGGCGACGACCTCAAGACTCTCGACTGGGGCGTTTACGCCAAGACGGGTAAGTACTTCGTCAAGAAGTACCAGGCCGAAACCAACATGACGGGCTACCTCGTCATGGACCTGTCGAAGTCGATGGACTGGAACGGCCCCGCCGAGGCCCGCCGGGCCGGTGTGAAGATCGACTGGAGCGCGCTGGGAGCGGCCGACGAGACGCTGACCAAGTTCGACTACGCGGTGTGCCTCGCCGCCGCGCTCGGCTACCTGATGATCTACCAGCAAGACCCGGTCGGGCTGGTCGCCTTCGATACGCGGCTCCGCTCGGTGATCCCGCCCAAGTCGAAGCGCTCACAGCTCGGCACCATTCTGTCCGTGCTGGCCAATTTGAAGGCGACCGGCGAAACGAACATCCCGGAGAGCCTGTTCCAACTCGCGTCGATGATTAAGGGCAAGAGCCTTGTGATGCTCTTCAGCGACCTCCTGCCCACCACCGACGACTGGAAGACCGAAGCCGATGCGCTGGTCCGCAGCCTGTACCGTTTGCGGTACGCAGGTCACGAGGTGATCGTGTTTCACGTCCTGGACGTGCTGGAGGCGAAGTTCCCGCTCGCGGGTCTGGTGGACTTCGAGGACGTGGAATCAAGCGAGCACCAGGAACTCGACGCCCAGGGCATCCGCGACGACTACGTCGCGTTTGTGGAGGAGTTCCGCACCTACATCAAAACGGAATGCACCGCGGCGAACGTCGATTATCTCGGGGTCGACACGTCCGTCGGGTTCGACAAGGCGCTGATCGAGTACCTCGTACAGCGCCAGCGGCGGTTCAGTTAAGCGGTACGGCTACGGCACCAAGTCCCAGTCCTGCTTGATGTGGGCCTTCTCCAGCACATGGCGTGCTCCATCCGCGACCGCTTTCACTTGGGAGTGGTCGGTGACCCGAAGGACAATCTCGTTTAGCTCGACTCTCACGGCGGTGCGAGTTACGGCTCCGGGGACGAGTATGACCTCACCAAACCGAGC
>DASWYH010000138.1:0-6828 GCA_036405095.1 Gemmata sp.
ATCTGTGCGGCGAACGCGGGCCACTTCGCGACCAGTTCGGCCCGGCGCGCGCTCGTGTAGTCGGCGTAGTCGAACCCGGGGGCGACGGTGCACCCCAGGAGCGCGAACCCGCTGTCGCCGATCAGGTGCGTGCCCTGCCACACGCCGCCGGGAACCACCAGTTGCGGAACCTCGCCCGCGGCCACGTTCGAGCCGAGAACGACCTCGCGCCCGGTACCGTCGGGCCACAACTGGAGCATCCGCACCGGGGCGCCGAGGTAGAAGTGGAACACCTCGTCACCCGGGAGCACGTGCAGCTCCGAAACGTGCCCGGGTTTGAGCAGGTAGTAGATCGCGGTGGACGCGCTGCGGTCCGCGTTGTGGGCCGGGAGCGCTGTCGCGGGAAGCATTGCGGCCGAACGGTAGGTTTCGCGAAAGAACCCGCCTTCGACCGGGTGCGGTTGGAGCTGCAACAAGCGGATCACATCGTCAGCGGTCATGGCGCCTCAATGGAAATCAAAACCGAAGAGGAACGGCCACAAAAACGCACAAAGGGCACAAAAGAAGACACAAAGAGAAAAAATTACAATCATACAATCAAATAATAATGCGTTTATACGAAAGCAATCGGGTTCCAATCTCTTCGGGTTTTGATCCGTGTTTTCTGTGTTGATCCGTGGCTGTCTTGGCCTTCGGTTTTCTTTTGTGCCCTTTGTGCGTCTTTGTGGCCGTTTCTCGTCTTCGCCTCACGGGGTCAGGTTCGCGCGCTTCCACGCGGTCTCGAGCGCCTGCGGGCCGTCGATGTTGTACTGACGCTTCAGCGCCGGTGCGACCCCGTAGCGCTGCGCATCGCTGAGGAAGATTTTGAAGTTGCGCTCACCGTCCAGCTTGATGAGGTACTCCGTGACGCTCACGCTCTGGCAGTAGTAGCCGGTGATCCCGTCCGTGGGCACGTCTTTGAGGGCGAACAGCGCGGCGATGGTGCGCACCTCGCCCTCGCGGGCGCAGCGGGGGAGGGTGCGCGTGTACCGGCTGATCTCCTCGGGCGCCCCGGCCAGAATCGCCATACCTTCGAGCGCCCACTTGGGCGGCGGCTTGTCCGCGAACAGGTCGGCGAGCACCACGTGCGTGAGCTCGCGCGGCAGCGCGTTCGAGGTCATTGCGGTGTCGTCGCCCCGGAGGTCGATGCGGCGGGAGGTCGGGCGCCCGTTGGTGAGGCCGATGCTCGCGTGCCCGGTCAGCGCCGCGGGCTTGCCGGTGGCCTTTGCGTAGGCGCCGGCGCTGGCGTGGATCACGATGTCGCACTTCGGCTGCCACGCGCCGCCGGGCGGCCCGCTCCAGCGCACGAAGATCTGTTTGCGGCCCTCTTCCGCCGCCTTTGCGACCGCCGCGCCGAGGTCGCGGTTCCCGCCGTGGAACACCCGGAAGCTCGCGGTTTCGATCACCTCACCGGGGGCGGCGACCGGAGCCGGAGCCTTGGCCCCGCCGGCCTTCGCCTGGGCGACCTTGAGCACCTGCTGTCCGACCTTCTGGAGCTTCAGGTTTTGCGGGACCAGGGCCAGCGCGTCGGACACGTCTTGAGTGGCCGCGGCAGCGGTGCCGGGGTCACACCCGGCTGCGTTCACCCGGTCCGCGGAGAGCGTGATGCGGCAGTACGCCCACGCGGCCTTCTGGTCGGCGGTGAGCTTGGCCGCTCCGAGGGAAGCGAACAACCGGTCGGCGGTGGCGTAGTCGCCCTTTTTGAACGCGGCGACCGCGTCGGCGGTGACGTCGGGTGCGCTCGCCGGCGCGGCGACCGGTTCCACAACCGGGGCCACCAACGGCGGCCCGAGGTCGGGTTCCGGCGGCACAACGGCCGGTGCCGTCGGCGCAACGTCTGGGGCCGGCGCGACCGGGGCCGAGACCGCTTTCAGATCGCCCCCGAGCAGCGAGAGCTTGCGCCGCGTTTGGCTCATGCGCTCCTTGTCGGGGACCGGGGCCTTGTCGAGCTGATAAAGTTCGGCCAGGTACGCTTCGCGGAGGAGCGCGAGGAACGCCCTGTTACCGTCCGCGTTGGAGACTTCCTGTTCGAGCGCCGCGACCGCTTCGGCCGGCATGTTCGCGTCGAGGTACTTGCGCCCGGTGGCAATCGCGCTCTGAACCCGGAGCTGCTTTTCGACCGGCGCGGGCTGCGGGTCCGCGGCCGGCACGAGGGGCGCGAGGAGGAGCACACCCGCGAGGGTGAGAACGAGCGCGGAACGGAGCATGTGCTGGCGTCCTTGCCAGGAAGCGGCAGGCGGGGCGATTCGCGCCCGCCGCGGGGGTGGCAATCTATAACGCAGCCGCGCGAAACGGGGCAAGCCGAGGTTGAGAGGCGGGGCCACCCTGGGTTGGGAAGGGGACCGGGTGCGCGCTGTTCCCTTTTGGTCCAGGGCTCGCGCCCCGGGTCCGGGCGCTCAAAAGCCGTCCCCGATTCGACCTCCGCGTTGTCCCGGATAAGGAACCGCTCTTCCCGGCTGCCACAAGGAGACAGCGCCGGGGCCGGTTCGACGTGCGAAGGGAGAGGGCCAATTCCGCCGCGCGGTGCGGTCCCTCGGTTCGGGCGGCGGGCCGGGTGCGCCGCCGCGCCCCGGGGCGCGAGACCGGCACGGCCCTCTCGTGCTGCTACTCTTCGTCCGCACGGTTCGCGCCGTCGCCGTGCTGCACCTGGAACGCGAGCTGTTCCAACTGGATCGCCAGGTCCACGGTGACGAGCCGGATCTTGCGCGGCAGCTTGAGGACGACGGGCGCGAAGTTCAGGATGCCGCGGACCCCGCCCGCAACGAGCGCCTCGGCCACCGCGTGCGCCGTGTCCCCGGGCACCGTGAGGACCCCCAGTTCCACCCGCAGCGCCGCCACGCGCTCCGCGAGGTTCGCCGCCGGCTCGACGGTCAGGCCCTCGACCTCCTGGCCGACCTTGGATGCGTCGCTGTCGAACAGCCCGACGATCTGGAACCCCTGCGCACGGAACCCCTGATACCTGAGCAGCGCCCGCCCCAGGTTCCCGACCCCGACCAGCACCGCGCGCCACGGGCGGTCGATCCCGAGCGCGGTGCGGATCGCGGTCGCGAGTTCGCGCGCGTCGTACCCGACCCCGCGCTGGCCCAGGTGCCCGAGCGCGGCCAGGTCCCGCCGGACCTGGGCGTCGCTCACCCCGACCGCGTCGGCGATGCGGCTGCTGGACACCTTGTCGCCGTCCGCGGGCCACTCCGCCACGCACCGCAAGTATAAGCTGAGGCGTAGGGCGGCCGCGCGCGAGAGCCGCTGACTCCGCTCGGTGGGCAGACCGTCCACGGCGCGACCTCCTGTCCAAAAAGAACCTAAAAAAGGGCGGGAGTGAAGTTGGAGAGAGATTCGGCTCCGCTGCGCGGCGCTATTTTAACTCACGGGCACCAACTCTTCGCCGGGTCCGGCCCTTTTTTCTGCCGCGCCTATTTCTTGGTCCCGGTCCACGAAACGGGGATCGTAACTTCCCCCCCCGGTTCGCTCAACCGGACCCGCACCGTGCACCGGCCGGATTGGGCCGCGACCGCCTCCGGGACCGTGATCCGCACCGCCGCCACCGGGCCGCTCCCGGTCGAGAACTTCACCCCCACCCCGGGGAGGTCGCTGTCCGCGCCCGCGATGCTGACGGCTTTGCCGCCGGGCGAGCGCAGTTGCACCAGCGCGGAGACCTCCGTTTGGCCCGGCGCGAGGCGCACCGAAACGGCTTCCGGGGTCGCCGTCACCCCGGCGGCGACCCGCTTCAGCACGCGCACGGGGACACGCAGTTCCGGGCACTCGGGGTCGTCGGTGTACAGCACCACGGTTTCGTCGCGGTGCCCGGCGGGCGCGTCCGCGGCCAGTTTCACCGTCACCGGTTGCGCGCGCCCGCCCGGGGCGTTCACCACCGCGCCCACCTCGACCGTCAGGTGCGGCGCGGACGCCGCGGCCTTCAGGACGGTGAGCGGCTTCGCGCGCTTGTCGGTGATTTGTAGCGCCTGGCTCGCCGCGCCGGTGCTGGAGAACGCGAGCTGCGGCGGGCTCACGGCGATCTCGCGCGCGAGGGTCGCGGTGATCTGGAGCAGCAGCTCGCCGGTTCGGGGTTGGGCGCCCGGCGCGTCCACCTTGTACGAGACGGCGGCCTGCCACCGGTTCGGCCCGTCCGGTTGGGTCAGCGTGTTCACTTCGAGGGCCAGCTTGGTTTTCTCGCCGGGGGGCAACACGGTGGCGCTCAGCCCCTGGCGCAGGCACCCGCACCCGGCCTCTACTTTGGTAATGGTGACCGTTCCCGGGGTGCCGTTCACGAGTTCGAACACGTGAACGAGGGGCGGCCCGCCCTTCACGTCGCCCTTCGCCGCGATCGGGGTCGGGCTGTGGAACGTCGCCGGGGCCGCGAGCGGCTGGCCGGCGGCCAGCGCCGAGAGCAGAATGAGGGTGTTCATAGACCCGGCAGATAGCGTTCCCCCGGCGAGGCGCGAAGGGCAAATGGAATCGCGTGTCCCACAATCAACGGCCGCTGGTCCTTCGCCGGTGCGGGTGCGGGTGGCGCCGTGCCCGGCGGCGCCCGGGTGCGTGCCGGCGGAGAACGAGGTGTTCGCGTGGGTCGTCGATCTCGCGCGCCCGCCGGTTCGCACGGACGACCTGTTCCGGCGGCTCACCGCGGAGGAACAGGCGCGCGCCCTCCGGTACAAGATCGCAAAAGCTCGGGAACAGTTCACCATCGGGCGGGGGCTGCTCCGCGGGTTGCTCGCGGAGTGTTTCGGCGCCTCGCCCGATCGGATCGGGCTCACCTATCTCCCGTCGGGGAAACCGGTTCTGACCGACGCCAGCACCGGGCTGCACTTCAACGTGACCCACACGGACGGGACCGCGGTGATCGCCCTGGCCCGGCGCCGGGTCGGCGTCGATGTGGAGATCGTGCGCCCCGTGCGCGACGCCGACGGGCTGGTCCAGCGGTATTTCTCGCCCGCGGAATGCGCGGCGTACCGGGCGCTCCCCGAGCAGCACAAAGAAGCGGGCTTTTTCCGCGGCTGGACGACGAAAGAGGCGGTCATCAAGGCGGCCGGGGCGACGGTCGCGTGCCTCGCGGATTTTGATGTCGAGCTGAACCCCGCGCGCGCCCCCCGGGTGCACACGGTCCGCGCCGCGCCACTTGCCGGGGACGGGTGGGCGCTCGCGGAGTGGACCGCGAACGGTCACGTCGCGATTGCGCTCGCGCTGGAAGGGACCGGGGCGCTGGGCGTGGAAAAAGAGTAACGGTCGCGCCCACGATTGCTATTAAATAAGAAAGCCGTCGGCCCGCGAAACCGTGTCAGACCGTCCAGGCACTCGGCGAAGCGCTCATATGTCCGACCTGAATGACCACCTCGCGCTAGCACTGGTGCCGGGCCTCGGCCCGAAGCTCACCGCGGCGCTGTTAGAGCGGTTCGGTTCGCCGGCCGCCGCGCTCCGCGCCACCGCCGCAGACCTGATGCACGTTCCCCACATCGGGGAGAAGCTGGCCGGCTCGATCGCCGCCGCGCTGCGGGCCGTGAACGTGGGGCCGGAACTCGCGCTCCTGGAGCGACACGGCGTGCGCCCGGTCCCGCTTGGGTCCCCGGAGTACCCGCCCCCGCTCGCCGCGGTCACCGCCCCGCCGCCGCTGCTGTACTTCCGCGGCTCCTGGGTCGAAGCCGACCAGAACGCGATCGGTATCGTGGGCTCGCGCGCCTGCACCGCGTACGGGCGGCGGGTCGCCGAGCACGTCGCGCGGGACCTGGTGCGCGCCGGGTTCACGATCGTGTCCGGGCTCGCGCGCGGCATCGACGGCGCCGCGCACCGGGCCGCCCTCGACGCCGGCGGGCGCACGATCGCGGTTCTGGCGGGCGGCCTGTCGGCGATCTACCCGCCCGAACACGCGCCGCTCGCCGACGAGGTGGCGCAGCGCGGGTGCCTGGTCACCGAAACCCCGATGACGGTCGCCCCGCAGCCCGGGATGTTCCCGGCGCGGAACCGCATCATCAGCGGGCTGAGCCGGGCCGTCGTGGTGATCGAAGCGAACGCGAAGAGCGGCGCGCTCATCACCGCGACGCACGCGGCCGAACAGGGGCGCGAGACGTTCGCCGTGCCCGGGGCCGTGGACAGCGCCGCCAGCGCCGGGTGCCTCGAGCTGCTCCGCAAGGGCGCCCGGCTCGTGCGCGGCGCCGACGACATCCTCGAAGACCTGAAGGGCATCGCCGCCGCAGACTACCAACCGGCTGGGGGCCGCCCCGCGCCGGCGGCCCGGCCGTCCGAACCTTCACCCGCACCCCAACCGGCGCTGCCGGCCCTCGATCCGGCCCAGCAGCGCGTGTTCGACGCGCTGCGCGGCAAGCGGCACGCGGACGAACTGGCGCGCGAACTGAGTTTGGCGGTCGGCGAACTGTCCCGCACGCTCATGCAGTTGGAGCTGAAGAAGGCGGTGCGCCGGCTCCCCGGCAACTTCTACGAACGGCGGTGAACCGTGTCCGACCGAGACGCCCTGCTCGCGGCGATCCGCGCGAACCCCGAAGACGACACCCCGCGGCTCGTGCTCGCCGACTGGCTCGACGAGCACGCCCCCGCCACCAAGCGCCGGGGCCAGAAGGCCCGGGCCGCGGCCCCGTCGGCGTGGGCCGCGCTGATCCGCACCGAGTGCGAACTCGCGCGGCTCGACGGAGAGGGCTCCGCGTCGGCCGCGGTGTTCCGGTTCTTCACGGAGAAGGACGAGCAGTCGCTCCGGGGGGTGCGGTGGGACCGCGTCGATCCCGGCATCGCGCGGCTGCTCGAGCTGCGGAACCGCGCCGACGAGCTGCGCGGGGCGGCGGCCAAGGAGCGCACCGCCGGGCTCCC
>DASWYH010000139.1:0-2185 GCA_036405095.1 Gemmata sp.
TCGTGGTCGCGGACGGGCCGCTCCCCCTGGTGGGCGAGCTGTGCGAGCAGTTCGCGGCGCGGCTCCCGCTGCGGTTCCTGGAGAACCCCGGCCCGTTCGGCATGTGGGGGCACCACGCGCGGAACTGGGTGATGGACGCGCGCCAGGCCCGGGGCGCGTACCTGATGGCCCTCGACGACGACGACGAGTACACGCCCGGCGCGATCGCCGCGGCACGGGCCGCGTTCGGCGCGTGCCCGGAGCCGCGCCCCCACATCTTCCGGATGACGGGGCATCCGATCTGCCCGCCGGAAGCCCCGCTGTTGTGGCGCGAGCCCGTGTTCCAGGTGGGCAATTTCGGCACGCCCTGTATCGCGGCGCCGAACGACCCCGGCCGGCTCGGGCGGTACGGGATGCACTACACCGGCGACTTCGACTTCGCGGAGACGACCTGCGCCCACTACGCCCGCGGCCCGGTGTGGTGCGAGGCGGTGGTGTGCAGGGTGCGCCCCATCCCGCCGACGTGACCCGACTCGCGTCGCTCACTTCTCAGGCAACCACATCCTGCACTATCGCCCCAACGCGACCCGGTACAGTGCGGGCGCCCGCACCGGCCCCGTGCCATCAGCCGGGCATGGACCCATCCCGTGGAGCGCGACCGTGAACATGACCGAGGTCGGGCTCCTGTGCTCAGTCGCGGTGAACTTCGTGTCTCTCTACGCTTCCGTGCGCGCGACCCGGACGAAGGCGCGCAAGGAAGACGCGGAGGCCGATGACCAGATCGAGACCAGCGCGCTGGCCAAGTGGCAGACGATCGCGGCCAAGCTGGAGGCCAAGATCGACCACCAGGACAAGCTGATCGATGCCATGCGCCTGCGCGAACTGGCGTGCGTCGAGCAGGCGGCCCGGCAGGGCGAGCGGATCGAGCACCTGACGGCCGACCTCAAGCAGCTCCGCACCGAGATGCGCCGCGCCGGGATCAAGACCGGCACCGGCGACCACGAACCCCTCAAGGACCCGACCCCATGAGAGCCCGTTATGGTGCGATTCTGGCCGTGGCGCTGGCGCTGTTCCCGGCGTGGGTGTGTGCCGCCCCGCCCGCCCTGGAAATTCCAGCCGAGGTGAAGCCGCAGCAGGGGTATGCGACCGTCGAGCCGAAGACGGACGCAGCAAGCGTCACGTACATCGCGCTGGACGGGGTGTTCCCGTTTCCGTCCCGGCTGCTCAAGGACGCGCGCACGTTTGTGCTCCCCGCCGGCGGGCTCAAGTCCGGTCGATACCGGTTCGTCGCGGTCGCGGCGTCGAAAGAGGGCGAGCAGGCGACCGCCGAATTCGTGGTGGTGATCGGGGACACGCCGGCGCCCGGACCACCGCCCCCGGGGCCACAGCCCGACCCGCCCGCGCCCGCCGATCCGCTGGTGAAGCTACTCGGCGATGCCTACGCGACCGAGACCGCCGCGGACAAGCGCGAGCGGTGCCGGGCGCTGGCCGACGTGATGCGGTTCGGCGTGACGGCCGCGAACGATCCGGCCGTCACGCTGAACGTGAACGTGGCCGCGGCGGTGACCGCCGAGCGCAAGGACAAAGTGGGCGAGAGCTTGCCGGCGGTGCGGAAGGTGATCGGCCAGCACCTCGGGGGCGAGCTCGGGGACGCGCCGAAGGCGCTCGACGCGGACCTCCGGGCGAAGACGGCGGCGGTGTACACGAAACTGGCCCGCGCACTCGATGAGGTGTCCAAATGAGTCAGATCGTACAGGCCGGCAACGAGCGGTACGCGACCGGATGGGTCGAGGACAAGGACGCGGTCGCGCGGCTGATGGGCGAGTGGGCCGCGGCCGGACGCCCGGTCACGCTCGCGCAGGCCGCGCCCCGGCTGATCGCATCGGAGGCCAGTGACGACGCGCCGGTGTTCTTCTGGCTGAACGAACTGAAGGTGCTCGGGCGCCGGCTCGACACCTGGAACCAGGGCGGGGTGGGCTCGTGCGTCGGGTTCGGCAACGGGCGCGAGGCGCAGGACCTCCTCCTGGCGGAAATCGCGGCGGGCGAACCGGAGCAGTGGCCCGGTGCCGAAGTGGCCCCGGAGGTGATCTACGGCGGCTCCCGGGTGGAGATCGGCGGCGGCGGAATCAGCGGCGACGGCTCGGTCGGCGCGTGGGCCGCGGACTGGCTCACCAAGTACGGCGTCGTGATCCGCGGGAGCTACGGC
>DASWYH010000140.1:0-9308 GCA_036405095.1 Gemmata sp.
GCCCGGGGGCGTAAGATGTCCTCGGCCCGAACGCCCGTGTAGAGCTTCACCGCCCGCGCGTCGTACTCCCCGCCCAGGAACGCGAAGGGTGCGATCAGCGCGCCGGTGCTGGAGCCGGTGACGACATCGAACTCCGGGCGCGTGCCGGTGCGGCTCCACCCGTCGAGAACGCCGGCGGTGTACGCGCCGTACAACCCGCCGCTCGACAGCGCGAGGACGTGCCGGGGCTTCCGCAACCCGGCGTCGAGGTCGGACGGGTTCGCGAGCACGGCGCCGGGGGGCACCGCGGGCGGCCCGTCCGCGGACGCCAGCGCGCGGTGCGGTCGCGGCGGTGGGCCGTCCGGTCGCACCGGGTGGCACCCGATCAGAACCCCGACCAGAACTCCGAGCGCCGCGGGCGCCGCCAGGCACCGGGCGCAAGAGCGCATCGTAACCATGCCCCCGCCGTACCCGCGCCCCCGGGTGCTGTCAACACCAGTTGAGGCGGCCCGCAGGGCGACCGCGCGCTACTGCTTGCCACGCTCGTTGTGGGGCGCCGCGGTGCTCAGACCGGGCGCCGCGGCTCATGAATCGGCCTGCAACCGCTCTTGATCCACTTGCGGGGTCGTCCGGCTGGCGTCCTCGTCCGGGTCCGGGCCGCCGGCGCGCACAGGTGACCGTACGGGCGTGTAGGTGCCCCCGGCGCGCCGCCGAGCAGAGCGAGCACGCGCACCGGTAGCCGCAACCCCGCGCGCTCAGAACGTGAGCGGCTCGGGCCACGCGAGCGGCACCACGAACACCTTGCCGTCGCCGATGCGCCCGGTGCGCGCGGCCCGGGGAACGATGTCCTTGAGCTGGGCCGCCTGGTCGTCGGTGACCCAGACGGTGATTTCGACTTTCGGGAGGTAGGCGGTGCTGTACTCCGACCCGCGGTAGCGATCGAGGTAGCCCTTCTGGCGCCCGTACCCCTTGGCCTCGCGCACGGCGCACGCGGTCACGCCGAGGTCCGCGAGCGCCCGGAGCACGGCCTCGGCCCGGAACGGCTTCACCACGATCGTGAGTTGCTTCATGACTTCAGCGCGGGTTCATCGTGTACGCGATCCAGAGCCCGAGCAGCACGACCACGGAGACGATCCCCAGGAACCCCACCCCGTTGATGACGATCGCGAGGTTCCGCTTGCGGGTCGCCAGGTTCGCGTGCGGCTTCTTCTCGTCGTACTCGTGCCCGCACTCGTTGCACACCACGGCCCGGCACATCAGCGCGCCGACCGTGCCCAGATACCACGGCCACGGTCCCGCGTGGTTCGAGCGCGCGCCGCACTCGGGGCACGGCACGTCGGTGTTCTCCCGGCTGCGCCGCCGGCGCGGGCGGCGGTCGTCCTCGTCGTCTTCGTAGCGCGGCATCTGGGGCGGTCCGTTATTGAGGTCGTGGGTCAACTGGCCGAAGGGGAAGCCGAACCGGTGCTGCCGAACCCGCTGCGGCTGATGGAAGACCCGGCTGGGGGCGAAGAGCGCGCGGGCGCGCCCGTTAGAACCGGGCGCGAGCCGGCACCGGTCGGCGCCCGGTAAGAGGTGACGGTGTTCGTCGAGCGGTATCCCGACCCGCCCGTCACCCATGAACTCGAGCGCACCGGCCCGCTGTGATAGCCCGTGTGCCCGATCACGACGAGCGGCACCCACGCGCTGTTGTGGTACACCCACGGGCGCCCGTGACGGTCGTGTGGCACCCGCGGCACGGGGACCGGGCGGCCCTCGCCGTCGAGCACCCGGTTCCCGTTCTCGTCGGTCTCCCACCGCTCCGGGATCGCGTTCCCGTTCTCGTCGTACCACGTGGTGTCGATCGGCTCGTGCGCGTCGCGGCCCGGGGCCGGACCCTCGGCCGCCCCGCACCCGGACGCGGCGAGGCACCCGGTGAGCGTGAGCCCGGTCAGCAACTTGAGCGTGACCGTGCGGGACATCCGGTTCATGCGTTTACCCGCCGATGGCACGGACCACGATCAGGCTGATCCCGAGGACCACCGCGGCGATCACCACGCCCACCGCAGTGTTCCCCTTCGCCAGTTCCCCTTCGACGTTCAGTTTCGGGGTGATCCACTCGAACACCTTGAACCCGAGCGCCAGCAGGGCGATCCCGAGCACCCCGAACACGGCAGCCGCGAGCAGCGACAGCCCGAACGCTTCGAGGTTCCAACTTTCGGCGAAGAGGGGCATGCGCACATCCGGGGAAGCGGGCGCGTGGGACCAATCCCAACTGTACGGTCCCATTCGCCGATTTTCACGTCCCATTTTCGCAATTCACCGTTCGCCGCACCCGGAAAAGCCGGAACGGGTCGCGCCGGGAACGACCCTTCGGGCGCGGCCCGTTCGCGAAGCCCAGCGCGCTCCTTACTAAAAGTCGTTCCCGATTGTCTCACCGTTGGCCCGGGTGCCGAGCGCCGAGAGGGTCTGCGAGTTGATGCTGTCGCGGATGAACCGGACGCTGCCGTCCGCCATCACAAAGTTGGCCCCGCCGGTGTGCCGACTACCGAAGCTCACCTCATAAGCGGCCCAGTTGGTATCGTTGTCTGCCCACGTGAACGACTGGGAGGTCATGTCGGGACGAGGATAATTGATCCTCACAGCGAGGCTGCCGCCCATTTCGGACCAGTCCACCCCTTCGCCGCAATCGAAGTCGTCGCCGCCGATGGCCCAGTGGTCTTTCTTCCCCGCATTTTGACGCGACCCTTCCGCAATAGGCCCGAGGGCGGAAATGAACGGATCGGGTTCCGCTTCCCCAATCAGCGCGGTGTTAGAAGTTCCGTCCGTGATCCCCAGCAGCGTCACCGGGCTACCGAACCCACCTTGAGAAACGCGGGCGGAGGCCAGCGGGCGGGTGATGAAGCAGCCGTCGAGTTCCCAGTGGCCTTTAGCGGGGGTGAGCACGCCGCCTTGCCGGTAACCGGCGGGCAAACCGTCGTGAGCTTGCAGACCGGTGACCACGGCGAGGTAGTTCGCGGGGACCCGGTTCGCCCACCACGTGTCGGTGGAACCGTCCAGCACCATTTCCGGAGCCGTCGAGGACGGGCAGCGGAAGGTCTTGATGCGGACGCCACACGCGGCGATCTGGCGCGTCGCGGCGTTCGCGTCTGTGATCGAAGGGTTGGTCAGTGCCGCCCCGCCCGAGGCCCAGTTGTTACTGCCGAACGAGAGCGCCTTGAAGACGTTATCCTGCTCGATGTACGGAAGAATGAACGCGGACCAGTGCCCCCCCTCATACGCCTCCCCGAGCATCGGCAACTTGCTGTCGCTGGCGGACGCGAACGAGTGGACCCCGAGGCCGAGTTGCTTGAGGTTGTTCTGGCAGCTCATGCGGGCGGCGGCCTCGCGCACCTTCTGAACCGCGGGGAGCAACAGGCCGATCAGGATCGCGATGATCGCGATGACGACGAGCAGTTCGATCAGCGTGAAGCCGCGACGCACCTTCGACATTGCATGCTCCTACTCAGGATGGATGGGAGGCAAAGCGGACCGGGAGGCGAAAAACCGGATCCGCGGATCACGTTGCTTCCGAGGTTTTCAGACGGGACCTTATCGCGATCTTTTTGTCGGGATGTCGAACGTAAACGTGTTGTTGTCTTGTTTTTTTATTATTGTGCGAACTGTTGTTGTTTCGTTTGCCTTTCCCTCCGCGTACTCGTCGGGCACGAGCTCGACCGTCGCCGCACCGACCTCATCGGGCTTGTCGCCCTCTCTGAGGGCCGCGCCGCTCGATTTGACGACCACACAAGAGAACGTGACCTTGTATTCGCCGGCCGGGAGCCCGGTGCCCGCGTTGTTCCGGATGCCGGGAAAGTTGCCGTCCGTATCCGTCTCGGTCACCCCAATGGTGTACTCGGTGACGGGCTCATTCGCGGGGCGGAAGTAACAGATCACGCGGGGGTACGCCTTGCCCCCAATTGTTACCTTGCCGGTCACCGGATAAACGGGTGGCGGCGAGCTCTTGCCACATCCCGCGACCGCAACCACAAGAACACCGAGCGCGAGCAGCCGAACGAGCGGCGCCATCACAAGCCCTCCAATGAATGATGGTGTTACAGTACACGCACCCCGAGAAGATGTGATGAAAGTGAGTTGAAAACATATTACAGTTATCGAATCTGTAATGCACAGTCGATCAAGGAACCGCCGATGGGACCTTTATGAGGTCGTCGGCAGCACCGGCCTAAAAAGCCGTTGGGCGCGGGAGGACGATGCTCCGCTCGTTGAAATGGTTGCAGTGGGCGGACACGATCTGAGCCGGCTCTGCGGGCATCATCCGGAGTGCTCGGACCGCAGTCAACGGGGCCACGGGAATCGACCGCGCCCGCCGATTACGGGCCCTCCGCGCCCCGGCGCGACAGGTGCGGCACCGGAGCACCTGTTGCGCCCGAATCTGCGGAACGCAATACCGTGTTCGACCGCCGGCCGGGCACGAAAACGATCGACAGTCAAGAGGCTCGCTGCTGAGCAGGCCAGGTGCGAATAGGGGCCGCCGGGTTCGGGGCGATACCGGGCCGCGTGAGGTGCGTTGGGTCGGACCGTGCCTCTTGGGGGTGGCATTCGCGCTCGTAACGTTCAGCGCGAAAACTGGACCGCAAGCGCCACCAGCGCCCCCAAAGATAGGACCGTGAACAGGAGGGCCGCCGGGCTCACAGGCGCGTACGCCAGTCGCACATTCGCACCCGCGGGCGGGGCCGAAACCCGTGGCGATTCGGGCACCCACGGTTCCCCCTCGGCCCCGCGCACCGGGGCGAGTTCCCCCCGGCTCGTCCAAAACGCAACACCACCAAAGCACACCAGCGCAACGGCCATCAGAAACACGGCCGGGTGAACCGACGTGTCGCCGGCCGCGTCCGGGAACGCGAGCATGATGGAGATCCCGATCCCGTTGTTGAGCGCGTGTAGCAGCACCCCGGGCCAGATGCTGCGGGTCGCCAGGTAGACGAAGTGCAAGTACGCACCCATCAGGGTGTACACGAGGAGCATTGCAGGAGACATGTGCGCGAGCGCGAAGAAGAGCGAGCTGAGGAGCACCCCGGCCCCGAGCCCGTACCGGGCACACAGCCCGCGCCCGAGGAACCCGCGGAACCAGAACTCTTCGACCACCCCCGGCCCGACCGCGACCGCCAGGAGCGTCAGCGCCCACGGGAACGGGGCGAAGATCGCGGGGATCTCCCGGAGCGAAGGCGGTTCAGCCCCGGTCGCCCACTGGACCGCCTGCTGGACGAGGTCCGGAACGAGAAGGAACCCCGGGGCCACGAGCAGTACCAGAAGCACATGAATCGCGCGAGGGGGGCGCACCCCGAGCTGGCGCTTCCAGTCCGGCCCGACGCGCCGCGGGACGATTAACAGGATGAGCCCGAGCGATGCGACCTGGCTCGCCAGCATCCCCCACGCCAGCGACTGGGCGAACTCGGCGGGGATCGCCGCCCCCGGCTCTTTGGCCGCCCACTTCCCGACCGCAGCGAGTTGTTCGTCGGTGAACCGGCGTGGCTCCGGGTGCGCGTAGACGTGTGCGACGAACGCGGCCGAGGTCACCACGATGAGACAAAGGAGCTGCGTGCCGAGGAACACGCCGCACCACAGACCCGCTTCGATGAGGCCCGGGCGCGGGCGCCGCGGAACCGGCACCGGCGCGAGGGCCGGCGCGCCCTCCGGCTCGGGACGCGTGACCAGCGGCGGGGCATTCGCGGGCTCGTTCGTGGGCTCGTTCATGGTGCGATTCGCGTTAGTAGCGGAGCCAGCCGGTGTATTCCATCAGTTGCAAGATCCACGGGTTCCGCCACGGGTTCCACGCGGGGTAGAACGCGCTCAGCACACCGAGCCCGAACAGCACCGCGCCCAGGAGCTGCCCGCTCGCGCTCTTCGCGAGGCGATCGGCCGCGGTCGGGAGCGCCAGCACCCACAGCGGGATCAGCCAGAACAGCCACCGCGGGCCGCTCGTGTTCCCGCCGTAGTTGTAGCTCTCCGTGCGCGTCAGGTAGAACCCGAACACGGTCACCGAGACCACCAGCGTCATCGCGGCGAACACCTCGGGCGTCCAGCCGGTCGTTTTCGGCGCGCTGAACACCTTCCGGACCGCCGGGGCGCTCCGGATCGCCGTCACCAGGAGCCCCACGAACGCGACGATCCACACGGGCGTCAGACTGAACCACCCGTGGTGCCCCAGCGTGAGGTGGAGGGCGTACACCGCGGTCGGCTCGTTGTTGAAGTCGATGCCCTTGGCGGCCGGGGTGCCGCGCTTCGCCCAGTGGCTCCCCTCGAAATTGTACCAGGGGCCGCCGAACTCCGAGTAGGCCGGGAGCAACTTGCCCATCGCCGCGTAGTTCGCCACGAACAGCGCGACGAACGGCACCAGCGCGCACGGCACGAAGTAGATCAGTGTGTTCCGCGGCCGGGCGATGAACAGCGGCAAAAACACCGCCGCGAAGAACGCGAGCGCGGGCAGCTCGAAAGTCGCCGCGAACGCCGAGAAGAACCCGCATACGGCATACCCGGCGGGCGTCATGTCGCGGTTCTCGCACATCGCCCAGACCAGCGGGTACGCCGCGAAGAGGACGCAGTACGCCGCCGGGAGGTGGTTGTTCAGGGTGTGGGAGAACGTGAGCAGGAACGTCCCCAGCGCCGCGACCGCGAACGCGAGCAGCTTCCCGAAATCGGTCTTGCCCGTCAGGTCGATGAGCCGCCCGAGGAGCACCAGGTACACCGCGAACGGGAGCACGTTCCACGTTAGCACGATGGCCGGGATCACCAGCCACCGGTCCTCGACGATGTCCCACCCGAACGCCTCGCGCAGCGCCCAGTACTCGCCCGCCACGAGCGTCGCCATGAGGGGCGGCTTGCTGGAGTAGAAGTCCTTCGTCTCGGGGTTCATCACGATGTCCAGGCTCTTGTAAGCCGGCTCGCTCACGATCCCCTCGTCGCGATACCGCTTCGGGTCGTCGGGGTCGGGGTACGTCCGCTGACCAATCACGTAGGTGTGGTTGTGAACCAGCGCCCGAACGGTCGCCCATCGGGATTTGTCGTTGGAACTGAACGTGGGCACCGGATCGGGGCGCGCGTCCGGCCAGCGGCGGGCCGGTTCGGACCCGTACCCGCCCGGCTCGGGGGCCTTGTACCGGCTCGGCTCGATGACGTTCTCAGCGCCCACCGTTTTGGCCGCCGCAATGGCCACGGCCGCCACGGTGAGCAGCAGAAACGCCGAGCGGCGCAGGTCAGACGGGTCGGCTGCCATCGGTGCGCTCCGCAACGCTGTACGGGTCGTTGTCCAACCACTTCCGTGCCACGGTCATCTCGCTCACCAGGCCCGCGAGCAGGCACTGCCCGCCGAGCACCGCGCATCCGGTCGAGAGGACCAGCACCGCCAGTTGCACGAGCGGCCCGGCGCCGAGGGTGCCGTCCACGAGGCGCAGGAGAAGGTTCGCGAACAGCAGGAAGTAGCCGAACGCCCCTAGCGCACCGAACGACAGCCCCCAGGTGCCGAGCAGGTGGTTCGGCCGGCGGCCGAACCCGGTGAGCAACCGCACCGTGGTCACGTCGAGCGCGCCCTTGATGAACCGCTTCCAGCCGTACTTCGAACTGCCGAACTTCCGCGCCCGGTGCCGGATCACCAGTTCCCCGACCTTGAACCCGCGGGCGGTCGCGAGCACCGGCACGAACCGGTGCAGTTCCCCGTACAGGTAGACCTCACGCAGCGCCTCGGCGCGGTACGCCTTCATCCCGCAGTTGTGGTCGTGCAAATGCACCCCGGTCAGGACGCTCAGGAACTTGTTGAACACGCGGCTCGGGAACACCTTGTGCCAGGGGTCGTGGCGCACCTTCTTCCAGCCGCTCACCACGTCCAACCCGCCGCGGAGCGCGTCGAGGAACCGGGGGATCTCGTGCGGGTCGTCTTGCAGGTCCGCGTCCATCGTGAGGACGACCTCGCCCCGCGCCGCGCGGAAGCCCGCGGCGAGCGCCGCCGCCTTCCCGAAGTTGCGCCGGAACTTGATCCCGCGCACGCGCTCGTCCTTGGCCGCGAGGGCGCCGATGACGCCCCACGAGCCGTCCCGGCTGCCATCGTCGATGAAGATGATCTCGACCCGCGCCGCGAGCGCTTGTGCGACCTCGGAAATCTCGGCGTGCAGCGCGGCGAGGCTCTCGTCCTCGTTGTAAACGGGCACGACCAGCGAAACGAGGTCGATCGCGACGAACCCGGACGGCGCGCGCGCGGGTCCGGGTGTCGGGGGGGGCGGGGTCGCGGGGTCGGTCATTGCGGCAACTCGGCGTGTGGCGTGTGGGGCGGCGGGAGCTGGGGCTTCAGGGCGTACAACAGGAGACCGAGGGCGACCTCGGCTACGGTCCACGTGACCCGCAGCGCCAGCGCGATGAGCACCGCGACCTGATCCGCGTGCGTCCCACCGAGCGCGGCCACGAACTGCGGCGCGAGCGCCCACTTCAGGACCAGTTCGCGCGCCCCGAGCCCGCCGGGGGCAACGACGAACACGAAGCCCGCGACGTAGCACAGCGCGACCGCTGCGAGATCGCGGGTGAACGCCTCCGCGCCCCATTCAGGCACGTCCGGGACCAGCCCGCGCACGGTGAGCCCCAGGCTCAGCGCCAGGAGGGCGTACCCACAGGCCCCGTGGACCAACCCCTGCGCGAGCAGGAGCAGCGACGGCGCCGGGAGCGGGCGCGCGTCCGGCCCGCGGCGCTTCCGCGCGATCCGCGCCGCGAGCTGGTTCAGCACCGCCAGTCCCAGCGGCAACGCGAACACCGCGAACAGCGCCGTCTCGTTCACCGACAGGTCCGGCGGGAGCACCCCGAGCCGCGGCAGGAACAGCACCCCCAGCAGCGCCCCGGCGGACATGCTCGTCAGGGTCTCGTACACGGCGGTCACCGCGACCGGGACCGGGTGCCCGCCGTGCGGCCGCAGCATCCGCATCCGCAGGAGCGGGACCAGCACCTTCCCCGGAACGTACTTCCCGAACTGGCTGATGTAGTAGGTCCGCAGCCCGACCCACCAGGACACCCGCACGCCCTCGTAGTGCAGCAGCCGCACCCAGAACGCGGACCAGCACAGGTGCGCCAGCAGGTACAGCGCCCCGGCGGGGAGCAGCAGCTCGGGGCGCACCCGGATGGGGAGCGTGCCGGGCTCGATCCCCTCCAGCGTGTTGCGGAAGTTCCACGCCACCGCGACCACGATCACGAGCGCGACCGCGGTCTCGATCGCCAGCCGCACCTTGCGTCCTTTGCCTGTTGACATCCACGGATTCTACGAGGCAACCGGGGCGCGGCGAGCGGCGTTCCGTTGTCGCCGAACAACTCGCCTG
>DASWYH010000141.1:0-3707 GCA_036405095.1 Gemmata sp.
CAGTTCTGCTGGACCGTGGAAGCTTTCGCGAGGGTCGTGGACATCGTGATTTCAATCCGCTGCCGGCGGTCGGTTGCCGGGGTGTACAGAAGCAAAGTACGCGACGCCGCCGGCGCCGGAAGACTATCATGGTACGCGCCGGCCCCGTGGCGTCAAGGCCGCTACAATTGGAAAACAAGCGAACGGATCGCACGGACGAGTTGAGGGACCGGTTCGAACCCCGCCGGCTGAAGCGAATCGGCTCGCGCGCGGCGCCCATCAAACTGGTAGCGCCAGTTGACGGCGCGGGCACCGAACCGCCAAAAGTTCGGCACCCGCGTTCGAATAACTTCATAGGGTGGGCAGTGCCCGCTCAAAGCAAACGCGAGACCTCGCACGGAGACCCTCATGGCGACCGCGCACGCGCACGAGTACCCGACGTTCGGGCTACCTCCCGGTTCCGTTCGCGGCATCATCTCGGTGCTGATCTGCTCGTTCTTCTGGATCGTGCTCCTGTGGCCCGCGACCGCACCGCTCACGGTTCCGCTCGGGCACTTCTTCTTGCTCACACTTGTGTTCCTGGCGTTCGCCTCGCACCCGATGCACGAGGCGCACACCTCGGCGCTGTTGCCGTGGATGATGCGGGTGCTGTTCGTGGGCGGGAGCGGCCTGGTGGTTGCGTTCGCGATCTGGAACAACGCGCACCTGACTGAGACCCGGCTGACCCCGGGCTCGGCCGAGATCGTGCAGTGGCCGGTGCTCCTGGGCTGCCTCGCGGGCGGATTCGGGTGCGCGCTGCTCTTGCGCTCTGTGCTCGGGCGGCACCACAACATGTTTATGACCCTGCGTGCGTGGGTCGGCACGATCGCCATTCTCCTCCTCTTCGTGGAGACGATCCTCCAGTTCCTTGTGTTGCCGGGCATGGCCGATAAGAACATGGAAGCGCTAAAAATTTGGGAAGGGATTCTCATCGCGAGCGTCGCTGCGTATTTCGGGGCACGGGCCTAGTGGGTCACCTGCCTCGAACGCGGCCATAAGCCCGCCGCCGGATCGGTCGCCGAGTACAGGCCCAAGACCCACCCACGGCATGTCGTCGGTCCCGTTGTCGCTTGCGCCGTGCGGCCCGCTTGCCGCCCCAGATGAATGGAGTCGGAGCGGCGTTCCAGTGCTTGGCGACCGCCTCGAACCGGGCCATGATGTCGTCGGGTGTGGTCGGGTGCTCCCCGCTCAGGGCCCGCCGCTTGAGCACCCGTTGGATGCTCTCGGCCATGTTCCGCCAGGCCCCGCCCAACGGGGTGTACAGGGGCATGATCCCATGATCGCACAACCAGAGAACCAGCTCGGGCGCCTTATGGCCGGCCAAATTGTCCAGCACCAGCAATGCTCGCAACGGTGGCGGCCCATCAGTCAGTTATGACCGTCTATTCAGCTAGTCTTGCAATCAATCATGTGCCGCGCGGGACGCTTCGGCGGTCGGTGGGGCGCGGGCAACTGGGCCACCAGGTCCGCCAGCTCGCGCGTGAGCCACGGGTGCAACACCGTGTTCGGGCACGTGGTGGTCCCTTCGACCCGAACGTGCCCGTCGGCCGGGCGGAACAGGGTGAGCACCTTGGCGGTGCCGCCGCGCACGTACTCGTGCGGTTGTCGGGCCGGGTGCCCTTCGGGTTGCCACGACGAGCCCGGGTGCGGAATCGCTTGAAACGGACCCGCTTCGTCCTCGCACCAGACCTCCAGGCCCAGCGAAGCGCCTTGGGTGTACGCGTCCTCGATCAACTTTTTTTGGCACCCGCGTCCGGGTCGGTGACGGTCACCACACCGGCCTTCCGTTTGCGCACTGCGGTCCCGGTCGGGCACCACGTGCGGGTCCGCTGGTACGTGTACCCGGCCCGTGCAGCGCGTGCCAAATGGTGAACGTCGACACCTCGGGCAACCCGTCGGGTGCGGCCCGAAGGGCCCGGCGCAGGGTGCTCAGGGACCACGTGGTGGTACCGTCGGCCTCCGGTGTTGGAGTGCGGGCGGCTTCGCGCAAGATGCGGTCCCGGGCGGCCGCGTCGGAGGTCGGCGTGTGCCCGCCCCCGTGCCGGGGGTCCAAAGCCGCCAACCCCTCGCGGTTGAACCGGGCCACCAGATGGGACACCGCATCACCGCTCGTGCGCCCGGCCGCCCGGGCCGCATCCTGGTACTCGGAGCCATCGACAACGGCCAACAGCGTGACGGCCCGCGCGACCCGAGAGGCGGTCTCCGTGCGCCCTCGACTCACCCGGGTCAGTTCCTGCCGCTCGTCGTCCGTCAGGGGGCGAAGCGGGTCCTTCTTGCGGCGGGACATGGCGACACCTCGAAGGGGACTACCGGTAGCGCAGCCGCCTAAGAAATTATGGCCACGGGCGTGGCAGGTGACCCACTAGGCTCGATGTCGACTTCCGCACGTTCAGCAACTCGCCGCCGTGGCGGCCCGGGGACTCACCGAGGGGCGCCCGAGCCACTCCTTGAACAACAAGCCGACAAGCTTCCTCCCCAGCAGCCCTGTCCGGACTGCGGCGGACTCTGTCCGACCAGGTCACACACCCGGACGCTGGCCGCCATGGGGGCACAGGTCCAGCAACACGAGCGAATCGCCTACTGTCCCGCCTGTCGGCGGGACTTTTCCTCCCCCCGCCCGGCCTTGGGACTGGATGAGCACGCCTTCAGTTGCTCCGCGATCGAGACGGTGGTCACGGCGACCGCCCGGTTCGGATCGTTCCGGGATGCCGCCGTCGCCATGTCCGGGATCGAGATCAGCGAAATGCGCGTCGGGTGGTGTACGAGGCGCGGACGTATCTGGGGAACAACCAGAGTCGGATGGATTACCCGCGGTATCGTCGCGAGGGGTTGCCGACGACCAGCAGCCTGGTGGAGTCCCTGGTCGGGAAGTTCAATGCCCGGGTGAAGGGCAAGCAGAAGCACTGGAACCGACCGGAGGGTGCGGAATCGATCCTCCAGCTGCGCGCCGCGTTCTTGGGCGAGGATGAGCGGCTACCCCGGTACTTCGCCGACCGACCGGGCTGTCCGTTCCGAAAACGGCCCTCTGCAGACGAGCAGGTTGGGGCCACACCGGCCCAAACCGCGGCGTGACCTCTTAGCCGCAGGCCACCGCGACCCGCACCGGGTGCTCGGCTTCCGCGAACTGGAACGCGCCGTTCACCTCAGCGAGGGGGAACGACCGTGAGACCAACTCCGCGAACGGGAACCGGAGGTGGTTGGCCGCGAGAAACGTTACCGCGGCGGCGAGGTCGCCGGGCGTGTAGTTGTGAACGCCGGTCACGGTGAGGCACCGGCGGATGACCTGCTCCGGGGACACCGGTACGGGTTCCGTGGGGAACACCGCACCCACCCACACCGCCGTACCGCCGACCCGCAGCACCTCCAGGGCCGCGCGCGCCGCTTCGGGCGCCCCGCTGAGTTCCAGCGCGACATCGACCCCGCGCCCGTGCGTCACCGATCGCACCAGATCGGTGAGCCCATCGGGCTTGGCGAGGTGCCGGGCGCCGAACCGCGTCGCTTGAGCTAGCCGCGAGTCGCTCACGTCGCACGCGATCGCGGTGATGCCGAGCGCTTCCGCCCAGGCGCACGCGGTCAGCCCGAGCATCCCGAGACCGAAAACGACACAAGAGGAAGGCAACCCCCTCCCCGAAGGGAGAGAAGGTGCAGAACCCCCACCCCCCACCCCTAAGAAGAGAGGGGGGGAAGAC
>DASWYH010000142.1:0-8436 GCA_036405095.1 Gemmata sp.
AGACACGCTGGCCGTGTTCGCCTGCGCTGCGGTGTACGGGTATCTCGATCTCACCGGCATGTTGCTCTTTTACGCGCTGCCGCTGGTGATCGTGTCCATCAACATCGGGTTCTTCGCGTGGCTGACGCACGCCCCGGCGGAGCACGGCCCCATCAACGGGTCGATCAACACGACCAACAACTGGATGAACCTGCTGATCCACAACCAGGGGTATCACGCGGTCCACCACCACTACCCGGCGCTGCACTGGACCCGGTTGCCCGATCACCTCGAAATGATGACCGCCGTCGATGACGAGCTAATCGTCCCTTACTGGGTCACGCTCCAAAGCGCGGTCCGCATCCTGTGCCCGCGGGTGTTCCGGAACGCGACCCACGGGAAGGTCTGGAAAGAGCGCTACACGAAGCTCGTCGCGTGCGGGCGCCACCGGCTCGCGTTCCTGCCCTACTTCGGGTGGATCCGATGAGCACCACGGCCCCCGGGCGCGACACGGTCTGGGAGCAGGCTCGTGTCGCGCTCCGCCTCCTGCGCATCCTGGCGAACGTCTCGCAGTCGCGGTGCGACCTCGTCTACAACGTGCTGTCCGACCGGCACGTGATGGGGGACGACTCGCTGTACATCAACCTGGGGTACTGGAAGGACGCGCACTCGCTCGACGACGCCGCGCGCAGCCTCGCCGCGCTGCTGGCCACCCGGGCGGACTTACGGCCCGGCGCGCGCGTTCTGGACGCGGGGTTCGGGTTCGCCGATCAGGACATCCAGTGGGCCGCCGCTTACCCCGGACTTGAGATCGACGGGATCAACGTCTCGCCGCTACAGGTCGGGGCCGCGCAGCAGCGGGTCCAGCAGGCCGGCTTGGCGGATCGGGTCCGTTTGGTTCTCGGCGACGCGATCGCGACCCCGTTTGAAGCGAACGCGTTCGACCGGGTCGTCGCGCTGGAATCGGCGTTCCATTTCCGGTCCCGGAGCGCGTTCTTCGGAGAGGCGCACCGGGTGCTGCGCCCCGGCGGGCGGATCGGGCTGGCCGATTTCGTTGCGGCCCCGGCCGACCGGCGCCCGCGCGGGTTGCGGCACCGCCTGGCCCGGCTCGCCGGGGTGCTGAGTTGGCAGATCCCGACCCGGAACCTGATCCCGCGCGAGCGCTACGAGAAGCAGATGTGCGCCGCCGGGTTCCGCAACGTGCGGGTCGAGTCCATCGGGGAGCACGTGTTCGGACCGTTCGAGGCGTACCAGCGCCGGCGGTTCGACGCGCCCGAGTTCCGCGCCCGCTACCACCCGCTCATCCGCCTCATGGCCAAGCTTCAAATTGACTGGGGCTTCCTGCGCTCCATCGATTACGTAATCGCCACCGGCGAGAAGTGATTCAGGCTACACGGGTAGGGGTTCTGGGGACCGCGCCCGTCCCGGCCGCGGCGTCGGCAAAAGCGAAAGCGGAACCGCCCCTCGGTTCCCCGTCAAACAGCGGCCGGGACGGCCCCGGTCCCAGGGGCGCACATTCACCGCGGAGTGACGCAGGTGGAGACCGAGCGCCGGCTTTCCGGTTCGTCAGCGGGCGAGGAGCGCGCAGGCCCAGTCCCGGTGAACGCGAACGGTCGCGCTCGACCCGAGCCGGTGGGCCAGTTCCTCTTGTGTGAGCGGAGACAGCGCTTCGGGGTCGAAGACGGCGAGTTCTCCGCGCCCAACAAGGCCCGACACCTCCTGAGCCGTCAGCGTCTGAACCGGCATTGAGGGTAACCGGTCCAGGCACTGCGCCACGAGTCGCGCGCGCAACGACGCTTCGACCGCCCGAACCAGCGGGTTGCGCTCGGTTTGGCGGAACCCGCGCTCGAACACCGCTTCGGCCTCGTGTTCGAGCATGAGCCGGTCCTGCCGGAACGCGGCGAGCATGATCCGGCGGATGAACGGCAGCAGCACGCGGTACACGAGCCCCAGTGCCCGGCGCGCCCGGAACGACACGAACCACCACTGCGTTACCGCGCGCCCGTTCGCGGCCCGCGGCGTGAGCACGGAGTGGATGATCGGCAGGCCGTCGAAATCGAGCCGCACGAGGTGCCCGGCGAACCGGATGCGGATCGCGCCCTCGCGCGCCCGGTTGAATTCGTCCCGCAACTCGGCGCGGTACGCTATTTCAATGTGCGCGACCTCCTCCTTCACACCGTCGAGCCCCAGCACCTTGAAGAAGAACAGGTTGTTCCGGTGCAGGTAGTCGTGGGTCAGATCGACGCCGTTATCGAGCACCAGACTGTAGTGCGTGCGCATGTCGAGGGAGAGCACGGTATCGACGAACCCTGTGGTGCCGAACGGGTACAGGTCGGGCAGCGGCGCAGCGCCCGGGTCGTCCCCGGCGAACACCCAGACCAGCCCCAGGTGCTCGCGCACGGCGAAGGTGCGCATGCACAGGTTCCCGAACCGCCCGTCGCCGCCCACTTCGAGCCCGTGGTACGCGCACACGAGCCGCCCCCGCACGCACGCGCCGAGCGAGAGCGGGACGCCGCGGTGTGGGCACCGGTCCTCGATGGCGCGAACGGCACCGTGTGGGTCGCGGAACAGCACCAGGCGGAACCCGGCGAACCGCTCCGCGCGTGCGCGCCCGGCCGGCACGTCCGCGGACCGGCACACCGGGAGCCACGCATGCCCGACGAAAGGCAGCAGCCGCAACCGCGACTCGTACGGCTCCAGGCGCGTGAGTTTCAGAGGGCTCGTGTGGTCGCTCATGGGGTTTTGTTCGGGCGGCCGGGGGGGCCGGATGCGGGGGCGATCTGATCGAGGAGGGCGCCCAGCGTGTTCAGGGCCGGACTCGCCGGGAGGGCACCGAGCACGCCCCGGGCTTCGTTCAATTGGGCCAGAATCAGTTCCCGGACCTCGCGCAGAACCCCGCTCTGGACAACGTCCTGACGCAGCTGCTCCGCTGCGATAGGGGCGTTCCGGCAGTTGACGAGCCGGTCCCAAGCGGCTTCCGGGCTCGGTTGGGAAGAGGCCCACATCTGAAACGGTAGGGTAGGCAACCCTCGGAGCAGGTCGCTCCCGCCGGGCTTGCGGAGGTGTTCGGCGTTCTCCAGGTCGGCGAGGTCGTCGCGAAGTTGGAACGCGAGCGCCAGGCACTCGGCGAACGGCTCCGCGGCCCGGCGCGCGGGCGCGTGGCACCCGGCCGGGTTCGCGAACCCGGCCCCGACCTGTGCGGCCAACTTGAACAGCGCCCCCGTTTTACCCTGGATCACGCGCACGCACCGCTGGCGCTGGGCCGCCGGGTCGCGGAGGGGGCTAAGGCCCTCTTCCAACTGAGCCTGACACAGCGCGCGGAGCAGCCCCAGGTCCAGGGCGGCCCCTTCCGCCACGCAGGCTTCGGCGAGCGCCGATACCGCGGCCATGACCATGAACGCGCCGAGGTGCGAGGCCGTGGACACCCCGAACTTTTCCGGCACCGACGGGCGCCCGCGCCGGACGCTCGAGTGGTCCAAAATGTCGTCGTGGATCAGGGACGCTTCGTGAAGCAACTCGACGGCCGCGGCGGCCCGGAGCACGCCGGGTGTCGCCCGGGGCCGCGCCTGCCCCACGAGGGCGAAGCACAGCAGGACGGTTGGGCGGAGCCGCTTTCCCGTCGATTCGGCCTGATAGTCGGCGGCCTCCCGAAGCGCCTGGGGCTGGGCCAGGAGGTCTCGCCGGTACTGTTCCACCTGGAGCAAAGCGCCCCGGCACCAAACGGTGTCGCCGGCGGATGGCGAGTCGGGCGGAAGGCTCGTGCTCATGGTGCTCGCGCCCCTCGGGAAGCGGCCCCGCGAACCGGTTACCGAACGCGCGTGCGGTGGGATCGGTGCGGGCGCCCTTCTGCAAAGGTGTACGCCTTCGGGCGCGCGATTTCTTATCCGCGCGCAAGAATCTTACCCCGCCAGGCGCTTTCGTAGTGCGGGCGTGGTTCGAACATCGCGGCCGGCACCTCGATTTCGGGAGCTCGGCCGGCGTGCCGCACAGAACGTGAGGCCCGCAATTTGCGGCGGGCGGCTAATTCGCGCCGCGGAGTTGCTGTAACTTCAGCCCGTGTCGTGCGGCGCCCAACCGGTCCGGGGCCGGGCCACGTGGCACCCGGCTATGCAGCCATTCGGGTGGCGTGGTTCGCCTCGTCGTAGCGCCTCGGCTCCGAGCCCACACGCGTGACCAGAGCGAGCGGAGTAGTCCCGCGGTCGGACTTCTCGTTTCACGCGCCAGCGGACGCGCTGCTCGGGGACGTGAAATGCAGTAGGTTCAAGTGTTCCGTATTCGGTGGTCAGTGAACCGGCACAGGCGAAGACATCCCGGGTTCGGAAGGCCACGCGAAACGTCCTCAGCATTCTTACTGATCACTGACTACTGACCACTTGAAACTACTGGAATTGGTGCGGGGGCGTGGTGCGGGCCGCCCACGCTCATGGCCCGTTGGGAGCAGGAGCGCGACCGCTACTGGGCCTGGATCTGCCGAATGGCCTGCTGTGCCGCTTGGCGCAGCGGTTCGGGGGCATGCCGCGCGGCGTCGCGCAGCTCGACCAGCGCCACGGTGGCGGGCGGCCCGATCCGGCCCAGCGCCTGGGCCGCGTGTACCCGGCAGCTCATTTCCGCCGATGTGCCCTCCGTCCCGCTCGTCTGGGTCGGGGTCAGCGACTCGCTGTCCACCGGGATCGGAAGGGGGGACGGGTTCGGGGGCGGGGTGTAGCTGAGTGCGGTTTCGGACCCGCGCAGCACCTTGGCCAGGAACGGGACCGCGGACCGCGCCACGGTCCCCATCCAGCCGAGCGCCAGTGCCGATTCCCCGCGAACGAAGGGGTCCGCGTGTTGCAGGTGAGCGATGAGCGTGGCCAGCGCCGGCGGCCCGATCTGGCTCAGCGCCTTCGACGCGAGCCGGCACAGCACGATGTTCGTGCCCCGCATCGCCTCCGCCAGCGCGGGCACCCCGTCGGCCCCGTCGGCGCCCATGTTGCCGAGCGCCTGCGCCGCGCCGCTTGCGGTTCGCGGGTCGGCGTCTTTCAGTGATTGGCACAGGTCCGGGAGCGCCGGCCGGGCGAGCGGGCCGAGCTTGCCCAGCGCCCACACCGCGTTCCGGCGCACGTACTTGTCCGGGTGCCCGAGCATCCGCACCAGCACCGGAAGCGCTTCCGGCCCCATGCCGCCGATCGCGTGAGCGGCGGTCTCGCGGACCTTGGCGTCCTCGTCGTCGAGCGCGCACACCAGCGCGGGCATCGCGTCCCGCGCGAGCCACCCGAGCCGGCCCAAGTCCTTGGCCGCGCGCAACCGGTCGGCCGCGCTGGCGCTTCGGAGCGCGAGCACGAGATCAGGGAGCGGATCGTCGGCAGTCGTCACAGTTGGTTGTTGCACGCTGATACGCTACCCGCCACGGAAACTGGGACCGACCCCCAACTTTAGGTCACGGCGCAGACATCGCAACCTCTCGCCCCCGCTTTTGATGGCACCGGAATTTTCCTCTCCACCCGAAACGCTGTCTCAGCGGCGGTACGAGGAGGCGAGCCACACGCCGGCGCCGAAGCCGACACAGAACACGGCGCGCGACAGCCACCCCCCGAACACCACGGCCGCGTTGAACACGATGAACGCGAAGAGCCCGTGAACGGCCCACGTCACCCATGCCGGGCGCGCCACATAGGCGCCGAACGCGACCCAGGCCCACACCACATCGGCCACCCACACCAGCGCGAACAGGTAGTTCACGAAGAGCCCGTCGCCGTACCCACCGACCGCGCGGGTGTGTTCCCACGCCGCGGTGTGCGACCACCCGTGCCCCGCGTGGAACGCGATCGCGATGTGAACCAGGAGCAACACGGCCCCGAGCGCCCACAGCGCGCGGAGCCGCCCCGCGCCGGTTGTGCGCTGTACGAGGGCGATCGGCCACGCGCAGCACCACACCAGCACCACGCGGAGCGCGGACCCCCGAATGGCCCCGTTCCCGGTGTCGAGCCCGCTCGGCTCCCGGAACACGGCCGCCGGCGCGAATAGGCCCAGTAGGAGCAGAGCGCCCGCGAGGGTCGCGATTACCACACTTGCGAATTGAACTCGGCGCGCCCGGGGCATACATCACCCTTCCTCTCGGCACCGAACAGTCTACGCGGAGCTACTCGCATGAGCCGCCGAACGAAGATCGTCGCCACACTCGGGCCGGCGACCGATTCGCCCGAAGCGCTCGACGCGGTCCTCCGCGCCGGGGTCGACGTGGCCCGGGTGAACTTCTCGCACGGGGCGCCCGAGGAGCACATCGGGCGGGTCGCGAACTTCCGCGCGGCCGCGCTCCGCGTCGGGAAGTTCGCCGCGGTGCTCGCCGACCTGCCCGGCCCGAAGTTGCGCGTCAAGATCCCGGCGCTCCGGTTCCTCAACGCCGGCGACGCGGTCCACTTCTCGCTCGCCACCGCCCCGGTCGAAGCCTCGGACCTGGTGATTACCGAACCGGAGATGCTCGCGGACGTGCGCCCCGGGCACCGGATGCTCCTGGACGACGGGCGGCTCCAACTCGAAGCGGGGGAGACGGCCGGCGGGCGGGTCGCCGCGCGCGTCCTCGTGGGCGGCGCGCTGCACCCCAACAAGGGGCTGAACCTCCCGGACACGCCACTCACGATGGCGGCCCTCACCGAGCGCGATCACCTGGCGCTCGAGGTCGCGGCGCGGGCCGGGGTGGACTGGGTCGCGGTGTCGTTCGTGCGCGGCGCCGAGGCCGCGGACGAGGTGCGCGCCGCGTGCGCCGCTCTCGGCATGCACGTTCCCGTTCTCGCGAAGATCGAGCGCCCGGAAGCCGTCGGGCGCGCCGGCGCGATCATCGCCGCGTTCGACGCGATCATGGTGGCCCGCGGCGACCTCGGCGTGGAGCTGCCACTGGAGTGCGTGCCCACCGTTCAGAAGATGCTCATCGCGGAGGCCCGGGCCGCCGGGAAGCCGGTCATCACCGCCACGGACATGCTCGACTCGATGCGGACCAACCCGCGGCCCACGCGGGCCGAAGCGAGCGACGTGGCCAACGCCATCTTCGACGGCACCGACGCGGTGATGCTGTCGGGCGAGACCGCGGTCGGTTCGTACCCGGTCGAAGCGGTGGCGTGCATGCACCGGATCGCGCTGGAAACCGAGTCGCACCTCGTCCGCGGGCGCACCCCGCTCGTGGCGAGCTTCGTGGCGGGCGACGAGATCGATGATTCCATCACGCTCGCGGCGTGTTCGCTCGCGGACGAGGTGAACGCGACCGCGATCGTGACCCCGACGCTCTCGGGGCGCACGGCGAAGCTGACCGTGCGGCACCGGCCGCGGGCGCGGGTTGTGGCGGTTGCACCCACGGACGCGGTGCTCCAGCGGCTGGCGCTCGTGTGGGGCATCACGTCCGTGCGCATGACGCCGGTCGGCGCCGGCGGCGACCGCATGGCGACCGCGATCCGCGACGCCTTTCACGCGGGCACGGTCGCGGCCGGCGAGCGGGTGGTGGTGCTGGCCGGGCACCCGGTCGCCGGCGGCCCGCGGTTCCCCACAGTGCGCGTGGTCCGCGTCGGCGAGGGCGGCACGTCGAGCGAACCGTAGACGCATCGCGCCGGTGTGAAGCCGTTCCCGTTGCGCCGGATGCGCCCGTCCTCGGTGCGGTAGCGGCTCCCGGTTCCGGGTATTCGCACATTGCACGCGCAATTCTTCTCTGCTCGCCGGTCCGGCAGCCGAACCCAACAGACGACACCATGCCACGGTCACGAACGGCTCCGCCCGCTGCTTGAGCGCACCGGGTGGGGCCGACCCGTTCGCGGGGCGGACCACCACCGTTGAGGAGCAACGTCGCGCCATGTCCCTACCGCGCACGCGCCTTGCGTTCGAACCGCTCGAAGCCCGCGAGAACCCGTCCCCGCTGTTTACCGAAACGTTCGACACGCAAGCGCCGCCCACCCTCCCGACGGGTTGGGCCACGTGGGCGAGCGACGGCACCCCGGTGTTCACTGGCGCGTCGGGGGCGGGGGCGAACGGCACCCCGGGCGTGCTCTCCCAGGCCGGGAGCCGCACGTCCGCGCTCGCGTGGTATCCGCAAGCGGTTCCGGCCGACACCGGGGCGGCGGTCTCGTTGCGCGCCGATTCGCTGGTCCCGGCCTTCGTGTTCGCCCGCGGGGCGGACCTCGACACGAGCACCCCGAGCTACCTCGCGGCGGTCGTCACCCGCGGTCTGAAGGTACAACTGGTAGAGGTGACCGGCGGCTCGACGCGCGTGCTGGGGACCGTGAGTTCGCCCGCGTCCGCGTACTTTTCGGGCCAGTGGGTCCGGATCTCGCTCGTGCCCAGCGGGACCGGTGCGAAGGTCGAGGTGACGCGGGCCGATACCGGGCAGTACCTCTCGGCCGCCGGGACGTGGCAAACGGTCGAGACGAGCGCCATTTCCGCGGCCACGACGCTCACCACCGACAACGGGAAAATCGGGATCGGGCGCGCCGCCGCCTACGC
>DASWYH010000143.1:0-2161 GCA_036405095.1 Gemmata sp.
CGGGCCGGGGCCGAGCGGGCCGCCGCGGACCGCATCACCGCCGCCGCGCGCCAGAAGCGCGAAGAGCTGCGGGCCGGCGGCGACCGGACGCGCACGAAGGTGTACCTCGACTGGTGCGAGTCGGAGCTGCCGAACCTGACCGCGCTGGCGGAAGCGGCCCAGGCCCGCGGGGACCACGCGACCGTGATCGGGCTGGCCCGGGCGCTGTCCGCGTTCTGGGGCGCGCGCGGCTACTGGGACGTGGCCGGGCGGCTGTGCCGGTGGGCCGGGGCCGCGGCCGACGCGGCCGGCGACCCGGAGGCCGGCGCCTGGTGCCAGGAGCACCGGGGATACATCTGCCGGCACCTGGGCCGGTTCGCCGAGGCCGACGCGGCGTACCGGGCCGCGGTCGAGCTCTGCGACCGCTACCCGGCGGCCGACGTCCACCGCGCCCGGGTCACGTCCCGCTACGGCAAGCTGTGCGCGGTCCGGAACCAGTATGACCGGGCGATCGAGCTGCTCACCGCGGCCCTGGACCGCGCGCGGCGCGACGGCGACGCGGACGGCGAAACGAGCGCGACGATTTACCTGGGCCAGGCGCACAAGTTCCGGGGCGACCTGGAGGAGGCGGAGCGCCTGTTCCTGCGCGCGCTGGACCGCGCCCGCCGGGCCGGGAACTCGCACCGCGAGTGCGAGTGCCTGTACCAGCTCGGGAACACGTACCTGCGCACCCCGCGGCTCGCCGAAGCCGAGCGGCTCCTGCACGAGACGCTGCGCCTGTCGCGCCTCGGCGCCGACCGGGTGCGCGAGTCGCAGGCCCTGGTGAGTCTGGGGATCGTGGCCCACGCGCGGGGCGCGTGGGCCGACGCGGAGCGCCAGTTGACGGCCGGGCTGCAACTGGCCCGCGACCTCGGGCTGCGGCTGCACGAGGGCCGCACGATGCGCCGCCTCGCCGAACTGTTCGCCGCCGCGGGCGCCCCCGACCGGGCGCACGAGTTCGCCCGCGGCGCGGTGGCCATCTTGAACGAGAGCGAGGACGATTGGGGCAAGGACCGTGCCCGCGAGACCCTCCGCACGATCGAAGAGGCCCTCGCCACGCGGTCCGCGACCCCGTAACCGGCGGCCGGCCCGGCCGCCACCCGGAGCCCGAGAGCGCCATGCGCATCGTCTGCGTGTCCGACACCCACGGGCACCACAAACGCACCCGCGTACCCGATGGTGACATCCTCGTTCACGCCGGGGACTGCACCCTGGACGGGTCCCTCGGGGACCTGGACGAGTTCAACCGGTGGCTCGGGGCGCTCCCGCACGAGCACAAGGTCTTCATTTGCGGGAACCACGACTGGTGCTTCCAGGAGCAACCGGCCGAGGCCCGCGCCCGGGTCACCAACGCGATCTACCTCGAAGACTCGGGCTGCGAGATCGCCGGGCTGAAGTTCTACGGGAGCCCGTGGACGCCGTTCTTCTGCGACTGGGCGTTCATGTTGCAACCGGGCGCGGAAATGGCCGCGAAGTGGGCGCGGATCCCCGCCGGACTCGACGTGCTGATCACCCACGGCCCGCCCGACGGGGTTCTCGATCGTAACCGGTCCGGGGCGTGCTGCGGGTGCCGCGAGTTGCTGTACCGGGTTCTTGAGGTGAAGCCGCGGGTGCACGTGTTCGGACACATCCACGAAGCCGCCGGGCAAACGGAAATCGGCGGCACCCGGTTCGTAAACGCCGCGACACAAATGGGCCGGGGCGCGGGCGTGGTGATCGAATGGGGCGCGGAACATCCCGCCGGGTGAACCGGGGCTGAGATCCGGATCACAAGTCGCCCGGTCAGAAGTCCAGTAGTTTCAAGTGGTCAGCACGGAGCGAAGGCGGTTCCGTGTGCCCTTCCGCTCCCGCTGCTCAGTTCTCGTCTGTTCGGCTCACGGATAACTGACCACCGAGCACTCGGAACTACTGAAGCCGCAAAAGGTGCCACGTCCGACACGCCCGGCGCAACATTCGATCCGGTGACCGACAGCCCGAAGGCCCGAGCCCGTTCCGCTCCTAGCGCTTCCGCAGGGCGCGGCCCGGCATCTGGCCGGTGTGCTCGCCCCGGGCGAGCACCAGCACGCCGTTCACGATGACGTACTCGATGCCCTCGCTGTACGCGAACGGGGCCGTGTAGGTGGACCGGTCCAGCACCGTCTCG
>DASWYH010000144.1:0-3951 GCA_036405095.1 Gemmata sp.
CCGGGCGGGGGGCGGGGGGCGGGGCTTCCTTCTTTCCCCGCGCCGCGGGGAGCGGCCTTTGCGCTGCCGAACTGCGCGACGGCTCGACCCTCACCGCCGACTGGTTCGTGCTCGCGGTGCCGTTCGACCGTGTCACCGACCTGTTACCCGAAGAACTGGCGTGCGACCCCTACTTTGCGAACGCGGACCGGTTGACCCCGTCGCCGATTACGAGCGTGCATTTGTGGTTCGACCGGCCCACCATGAAGCTCCCGCACGCGGTGCTGATCGACTGCCTGGGGCAGTGGGTGTTCGACCGCGGCGAGGTCGCGCCGGGCGAGTTCTACCTACAAGTGGTTGTGAGTGCCGCCCGCGACCTCAAGGGATTGGGCCGCGAGGGCATTCAGCGCCGGATTGTGGAAGAACTGGGGCGCCTGTTCCCTCCGGTCGCGCAAGCGAAGCTCGTTCGCGCCAAGGTGGTGACGGAGCACACCGCGACATTTAGCGCGGTGCCCGGGGTCGATCGGTGGCGCCCGGCGCAAGGGTCGCCGGTTCCCAACTTAGCCGTCGCCGGCGACTGGACCGCAACCGGGTGGCCGGCGACGATGGAAGGGGCGGTGCGCAGCGGCTACCTTGCGGCGGAAGCGATCCTCGAACGCGCCGGGCGGCCCGCGAAGTTGGTGCAACCCGATTTGTAGGTGGTCCGCTCGCGGAGCGGGCGGGCTTCACTTCCGGTACGCACGGAGAAGACCGCGCGGGGAGCGTGCGGACCCCACCGAAGACCGGCAGTTCCGTTGACCCGCCCCCCTTCAGGCGGGTAAACTCACTACGGAGAACCCTTTATACGCGCCCGCCCGTGCGGGTGAGGAGCTTCGATGAGCTTCGGCGATGGCGATGAAGCCCCCGTGGACTTCGACACCGCGAAGGGCCGCGACTGGCCGAGCGTGCGGCAGTTCAACGTGTTCCTGGCGAACCGCATGGGCGCGCTGCTCGACCTCGTGCGGCGGTTCGAGCAGACCGACATCCGGGTCGTGTCGCTGACCGTTGTGGAAACGGCCGACTGCGCCATCATCCGACTGGTCCCGAGCCACTACGAGCGCGGGTTCGAGATCCTCACGTCCGCGAAGTTCGCGTTCACCGAGAGCGACCTGCTCGTGGTGAAACTCCCCGACGACGACCGCCCGCTGCTGACCATCACCAAGGCGCTGCTGAGCGCGGAAATTAACATCTGCTACATGTACCCGCTGCTGATCGGGGTCGGGCCGCTGGGCAACACCGCCATCGCCGTGTACGTGGACGACTTCGAGAGCGCCGCCGCCGCGCTCGAAGGACAGGGGTTCACGCTGTTCACCGAGGGCGACCTGAGTGAGTGAAAGGAACGCGGAGTGCGGAGTTGAGGACCAGTAGACCGAACCCTGAACCACAAAGGCACTGAGAACTCAGAGGAAGACCGAAGTCATTGTGGCTTCTTCTGTTGTGGTTTCCTCTGTGCCCTTGGTGCCCTTGTGGTTAGGGGCTCTCTTCCGGTAGTCCTAAAGCAGTAAGTAGAAGATAAAGACCGTTGAGTTCTTGTGTTTGTCTTCTGCTTTAACTCCGCGCTCCGCATTCCGCGTTCTTCCTACCATCCCAGGCAGCACCCGGCGCCGCTGCCGCCGGTCAGGAGCGGGAGGATTCGGCGCTCGAACGGCAACTTCAGGTAGTCGGCGCGGTCGTACACCACCTTTCCGCGCATGATCGTGTGCGTAACGTGGGTCGTGTGCTCGAACGGGTCGCCGTCGTACAGCACCAGATCGGCCACCTTCCCCACTTCGATGCTGCCGTACTCCTTCTCGATGCCGAGCAGTTTCGCCGCGTTGATCGTGACGGCGTTCAGCGCCCGCTCGCGGCCCATGCCGGCAGCAACGGCCATCGCGACTTCATGGCGCAGCACGCGCGTCTTGGGAACGTAACCCTCGAAGCCCGTGCAGATGGTCACCGGAACACCGGTCGCGTCGAGCGCCGCCGCGTTACCGGTGAAGGCGTGCATCGTCTCGATGCTGCTCGCGGCCCGCTGCATTGTGGGGTGAACGACGACCGGGACGCCCGCCTTTTTCAGCTCAGCGGCCATGCGGTAGCCTTCGGTGCCCAGCGCGATAACGGCCTTCAACTTGAACTCCGCCGCGATCCGCAGCGCGGTCTGGATGTCGTCCTTGCGGTGCGCGGCGAAGTACACGGGCACCTTGCCTTCGAGAGCCGGGATCAGGGCTTCGTGCTTCGCATTCTTGGCCGCCGGCTTGTTCGTCCGGTACGTGTCGGCGTCCGCGAACGCCTTGCGCACGAGTGCCGCAACGCCCATGCGCGTGGTCGCGGCTTTCCCCTTTGACGATTCGCCCAGGTTCACCACCAGCGGGCCGACGGGCGTGATCGCCGCGCCCTCGGTGGTGATCCCGTCGGCGCGGAACACCCCGCCCCGCCCGGCGATCGGGTTCTGGCGCCCCGGGGTCGCCTGAACGATGGTGGTGCCGTTCGCGCTGAGAAAATCGAGGAGCGGTTCCCGCGGGTTGAACCCGTCGAGCGCCCGGAGATCGGCCTGGTTGGGGTCGCTGGATTCGTCCTGGTCCTGGTCCGCCGGGATGTTCCACGCCCCGCTCAGCCCGACCGAACAGAAGGTATCGATCAGCCCGGGGGTGACGTGCTTCGCCTTGTAGACGGGCATGTTCTTCACGGTCGCCTCCTGCGAAGCGATCGCGAGAATTTTCCCCCCCTTGATTACGATCGTTCCGCCAACCGTGCCGCTTCCTGAGACTGCTGTATGAATGCGTTCCGCCTTAATAGCAACGGCACCTTTGAGGCCATCTTGGGCGCCATCAAAAATGCCCAACTCGCGGTCCGAAACGAAGATCGGCTGCCCCCCGTTTTTCGGTTCACTCGGTACCTTCTCGCCCACGGGCAGCGCGAACCCGCCCGTCTGATAGGCGCGGTCGGTCGCCACATCGAACACCTTCTTGCCATCGATCCAGGTTTGTTTCACCTGGGTGTAGACGCTGAACGGCGCACCGCTCAGGATCACGAAATCCGCGTCCTTGCCCCTTTCGAGCGACCCGAGACGGTGATCGAGGTGCAGCAACTTCGCCGCGCTGATGGTGAGCGCCTTGAGCGCTTCGGCTTCGGTCATGCCGCCACGAACCGCGATCGCGCCGGTGCGGAGCAGGAACCGCGACTCGGTGACGCTGTCGTCGGTGTTGATCGTGACCGTGACGCCCGCCTTGTTCAGGATCGCTGCGTTCTCTTCGAGGAGGCCCATCGTTTCGGCTTTACCGCCGGGGCTGTCGATGATGGTGAGCGAAACGGGGATCTTCTTCTTCGCCAGCACGTCCGCGACGCGGTAGCCCTCCGTCGCGTGCTGGAGCACCAACTCGAACCCGAACTCTTCGCTGATGCGGATCGCGGTGAGCAGGTCGTCGGCGCGGTGGCAGTGGAAATGCACCGTCCGCTTGCCTTCGAGCACCTCCACGAGCGGTTCGAGCGCCACGTCGCGGTCGACCTTCCCGCCCGCGTCGAGCTTCGCTTTGTACTCTTTTGCCTTCTGGAACGTTTCGCGCTGAAGGGCCGCGATCTTCATCCGGGTGAACGGGGCCTGCCCCTTGCCCTTGCCGTACCCTTTGGGGTTCTCGCCGTTCGCCATCTTCAACCCGCCAAGGATCTCCTTCGCGCCCGCGAGGCCCGTGATTCGCATCTCCTCGATGCTCCGCCCGCGGTACTTCACGTAAACGGTCTGCCCGCCGATGACGTTGCCCGATCCGGGCATCACGTTGGCGGTGGTGACGCCGCCCGCGAGGGCCATCTTGATGCCCGGGTCGTCGATGTTGAACGAGTCGATCGCGCGAACGGCCGGTTGAACGGGGCCGCTCATCTCGTTGCCGTCGGAGTTGGCCGAAACGCCGGGCCGGCTGTACACGCCGACGTGCGAGTGCGTGTCGACCAGCCCCGGGA
>DASWYH010000145.1:0-2489 GCA_036405095.1 Gemmata sp.
CGCATTCGAGCGCTCGCGCGGGCCACTCGCCCAACCGATCTTTTCGCGCTTTTGGACCGAAATCGTTAGCAGGACGCTCCGAATTCCTCAAGCCCCCTTGTTTCCGAACCGGGCGTGCGCAAAAATAACTTAGACAACCACACCTAACGATGCACCGGCTTCGGGCCGCCCGCGTCGGGGTGTCGGGTCGTCGGCTCGGGCACCTCTCGGCGCCCGAACCGCGCCCGGCAACCGCGGCGTGGGCGCTATCCCGAGCCGGTGCCGGCGTTTTCAGCCGGCGGCTCTGCCGAGGGTTCCACGATGGCGATCAAGAAAGAAAAAGAGAAAGACCCGGGGAGCCTGATCCTCGAACTCGTGGACAAGCTCCACGAGGAGCGGAAGATCGCCAAGGACGTGATCTTCCGGGGCATCTCCTCGGCCATCCAGGTGGCCGCCGAGCGCCACTTCCAAGTTGAAGAGGGTGTGTTCGTCAGCATCGACGAGGCGACCGGGCACATCGTCGCCAAGTACGGCGAACTCGAACTGGACCCGATCACGCTCGGGCGGATCGCCGCGCAGTCGGCCAAGCAGATGATCATCCAGAAGATCCGCGAGGCCGAGTCGGACACGGTGTACAACGAGTTCACCGGCAAGAAGTACGAGCTGCTCGTCGGCACCGTCACCCGCGTGGACGCGGGCACCGCCATCGTGTCGCTGGGCAAGTCGGAAGCGCTGCTGCCGCGGAGCGAGCAGATCCCCGGCGAGACGCACCACGTCGGCGAGCGCGTCAAGGCGATCATCATGGAGGTGCGGAAGCAGGGCAACCGCGTGAAGATCGTGCTGTCGCGCGCGCACCCGGAGTTCGTCAAGGCCCTCTTCGAGGAAGAGATCCCGGAGATCGACGAGCGCATCATCGACATCCGGGCCGTCGCCCGCGAGGCCGGCTACCGCTCGAAGGTGGCCGTCACCAGCATCGACATGAAGGTGGACGCGGTCGGCGCGTGCGTCGGCGTCCGCGGGAGCCGCATCAAGAACGTGATCGAGGAGCTGAACGGCGAGCGCATCGACATCGTCCGCTGGAACGACGCGCTCCAGGTGCTGATCCCGAACGCGCTCCAGCCGGCCCAGATCTCGGACGTGTTCACCTACCCCCGGCTCGGGCGGGCGATCGTGCTGGTCACCGACGACCAGCTCTCGCTCGCGATCGGGCGGCGCGGGCAGAACGTCCGGCTCGCGTCCAAGCTCGTCGGCTGGGACATCGAGATCATGACGCACGACGAGCTGGCCGAGTCCCTGGAGCGCGCGGAGCGCTGGTTCGGCCAGCTCCCGCACGCCTCGCTGGAGCTGACCAACGCGCTCATCGAAGAAGGGTTCCTGTCGTACAACGACATCACCATGACCGACGCCGCGGGGCTGGCGGAGTTCACGGCCCTGGGCGAGGAGCCGGCCGACGAAGTGGTGATGTACGCGGAAGAGTACGCGGACGTGATGGAGCGCAGCGTCGAGGACGAGCGCCGGCAGGCCGACCAGGCGGCCAAAGAAGCCCAGGCGCAGGCCCACGCCGAAGCGGCAGCCGAGGCCGAAGCCGAAGCGGCAGCCGCGGCCGAAGCGGGCCAGGAGGGCGCCCCGGCCGCGGAGGGCGGCGAACCGGCCCCGGGCACGGAAGTCGTGGAATCGGCCGAAGTTTCCGAACCCGAAGAGCCTGTTGTGGTCTCTACTTCCAGTGAGGCGACCGAGCCGCCGGCGGACGCGACCACCGATGCGAATAAGCCGGCCGAATAAGGCTTGTAACGAACAAAGGGGCGACGCAATGAGGAGCTGAGGCGGCAGTCGAAGCGGTTCGACTCTTGACCCCCGCGCCGGTCGTTCTGAACGATCCTGCCGAGAGTGCCCTTTTCAGCGGGCTCGGCCGGATTAGAATATAACTTATTCGGGGCGCGATCGGTCGATCCGGTATGCTCGCTGCGCGCGGGCCGGTTCGGGGGTTGTTCGGGGCACCCCCAAGAGGAGTTCCGCTTGTCGAATACGACGTCGAAAGACACGAAAGACGCCAAAATGACGAAGGTCCGGGTGTTCGCCCTGGCCAAAGAGCTGAACGTCGAGAGCAAAGTGCTCCTCGACTACTGCAAGGAGCTCGGCTTCGCCGACGTGACGAACCAGTTGGGCAGTCTGCTGCCCGATCAGGCCGAGGCGCTGAAGGAACGGGCCAAAAAAGGGCCGAAGGCCGGCCCCGCCCCCGCCCCGAGTGCACCCGCCCCGGGCGCGCCCCCCAAGAACGTCATCCCCGCGTTGTCCAAGCCCATCCAGTCGCTCCCGAAGCCGCTCCCGAAACCGGCCCCCAAAGCCGTTGAGCCGGTTGCGCCTGCCGCCCCGCCGCCCGCACCCGTTGCCGACGTGCCCGCCCCCGCTGCGGTAGTTGAAGCGCCCGCGCCGGCGCCCGTGGCCGAGGCGCCCGCGAAACCGACCCCGGTCGCCGAGGCGCCCGCGAAACCCGCGCCGCCGGCCCCACC
>DASWYH010000146.1:0-7231 GCA_036405095.1 Gemmata sp.
TGCGTGCAAGAAGTACCTGAACGTGCAACCCGGGATCGTGTTCTTCGCCGCGGGCGCGCTGTGCGCGGAACTCGACCGCGAGGTGAACGACCGCGACTGGCACGTCGGGCTGCACCTCGTGTTCGTCGACAAAGCGGCCCACGACGCGTACCAGGACGACCCGACGCACAACCGGTTCATCGAAGAGAACAAACCGAACTGGGCCGGCGTCCGCGTGTTCGATTCGCTCGTTTAAGAGTCCCCCATGTCCGATATGAATCGCCTTCAGCCGCACGAGGTCGCGAAGTTCCTTCGGGGCTACCGGTTCATCGGCGGGAAGCTCCGCGCGGTGCGGATCGCTCACGAGGGCACGCGCGGGGTGGCGGTCGAGTTGCGGGTGCGCGTGCGTGAGGCGATCACCGACCTCGGCAAGGAGCCGAAGAACGTGAGCCTCATTATTCGCGTGAGCGGGGCGGACGAGTTCCGGTTCCAGATGCGCCCGCGGCAGCCCAAGGTGAAGATCACCGACGCCCGTATCGGCTACCACAACGGGCTGTTCTACGTCACCTTCGATTCGGTCGGGCTTGAGGCCGGTGAGACCGCACAAGTCTTCGACTTCCGCGCCAGCGAGGTGTACGCCGCCGGGCGGGAACTGTTCTGGAAGCGGATCGAACCGAAGGGGCGAACCGATGGCGAAACGGAAGCCGAAGCCCCCAAGCCCTGAGCCGAGCGTGCCCGCGCCAAGTGCGGACGAGCAGGCACTGCTCGCGGCGGTAATCGCGCACCCCGACGAGGACACCCCGCGCCTCATCTACGCCGACTGGCTCGACGAGCACGATCAACCCGAACGCGCGGAATTCATCCGCGCGCAGATCGCGGTGACGCGCCTCTCACCCGATGACCCGAGCGCAAAGGCGCTCCGCGCGCGGGTCGTGGAACTCGCGGAGCGGCACCGAAAGCAGTGGTGCGAGGATGGCTCGGCCGTGTTCGTCCGCGGCTTCCCCGCTGCCGTGGACTTCTACACGTTGAGCGACTTCTGCGCGCAGGGCGGAATCCTACTCGCTCGCCACCCGATTCGGGTTGTTTACGCAACATATTTCGGGAACGAGGACGAGGCAGAGGGGGTAGTCGCGCAGTCTCCGCTCTTTGGCCGCTTGACCGGACTTGGCTGCGCCTCGCGCGGGTGGGGCGGTGTGCAGGTCGCTACGGTGCTGACGAACCCGAACCTCACCAACCTCCGGATGCTCGATTTTAACAACGGGGACTACAACGGGACCGAAGCGGCACGGGGCATCGCCGCTGCAAAGCATCTGACCAATCTCGTTGTCCTCGATCTCACTGGCAACTTCATTCAAGACGAGGGTTTGGAGGCGATGGCGGGTGCCGAGCACTTTTATTCGCTCCGGGCGATTCGTTTGGGCACCGATGTCGGCGAAGCTCACAACGAAATCGGCCCGGATGGGATCGCGGCGCTGGCCCGTTCCCGTTGTTTTCCCTCGCTGGCGCAACTGATTCTGGACGGAAATGACATTGCGGATGAGGGGCTTGGGCACATCCTTGGCGCGCACTGGGCGGGTGGGTTGACCGAACTCAATGTCGCGGACTGTGGGCTGAGTGCGGACGGGCTGATCGCCCTCGCTCGCTCCCGTCGGTTGGCGAACCTCCGGCGGCTAGATGTGGCGGCCAACGACGTGACCACCGCGGTTGCCGAGGCGTTCTTGCGATCGAAGTGGCTCCCCCAATTGACCGATCTGCACCTCTACCACGGTCACGAAGACGAACTTCCATCGGAGGAGATGCAACACGCCCTGAAAGCGCGGTTCGGTCCGGGCGCGATTGCCGGCGATTTTCACGCGCCGAACCCGCTTTGCATTGAAGACAAGATCCGGTGGCGCATTCAGCACCTCGTGAACGAGCCACCGGAACCGATCGACGATTGTGAAGCGGTGTGACCCTCGGTCCACGCGTGCCTCACTTCGCGACGCTGAACTGATACACCGTCGTCTGCTTGTAGGTCTCGCCGGGCTTCAGCACCACGTCGGACTTGTCCTTCCACTCGGGCTTGTTGACCGAGTTGGGGAACTTCTGCGGCTCCATGCAGAACCCGTTGTACTGCTGGTACACGGCCCCGCCCTTGCCCTTGTTGGTGCCATCAAGGAAGTTGCCGGTGTAGAACTGCAACCCCGGTTCGGTGGTGAACACCTCCAGCACGCGCCCGCTCTTCGGCTCGAGCACCTTCGCCGCCAGTTCGGGGCGCTTCGTGGTGCCCTTGTCGAGCACGTAGTTCAGGTCGAACCCGACCGGCTTCCCGCCGGCCTTCTCCAGGTCGGCGCCGATCGTCTTGGCCTTGGTGAAGTCGAACGGCGTGCCCGCGACCGGCGCGATCTTGCCCGTCGGGATCAGTGTTTCGTCGGCGGGCGTGTAGTTCTTCGCCGCGATCATCACCTCGTGGCCCTTGATGTCGCCGCTGCCGTGCCCGGCGAGGTTGAAGTAGCTGTGGTGCGCGAGATTGCAGAGCGTCGTTTTGTTCGTGGTCGCGCGGTAGTCGATCACGAGTTCGTTGTTGTCGGTGAGCGTGTAAGTCACCTCCACCGAAAGGGCACCGGGGAAGCCCTCTTCGCCGTCCGGGCTGGTGCGCTTGAAGGTCACGCTCGGCCCGGTCGCGGTGAGACTCGGCTTGCCCTGCCACACCTTCTTGTCGAAGCCCTCCTTGCCGCCGTGCAGCGTGTGCGGTTCGTTGTTCGCGGCCAGCTTGTATTCCTTGCCCTCAAGTGTGAACTTCGCGTTCGCAATGCGGTTCGCGCACCGTCCCGCGTTGGTGCCGAAGTACGGGTGCCCGCCGAGGTAACCTTCGAGCTTGTCGAACCCGAGAACCACATCCGCCATTTTCCCGTTCTTGTCGGGGACGTGCAGCTCGGTAATGATCGCACCGTAGTCGATGCACTTCAGTACGACGTTGTTCTTGTTGACGAGCGTGTACTCGTAGACGTTCGTCGGCCCCTTCTTGGTGCCTTTTGGGGCCGGGATCGAGCCGTATTTGGTTTCCTCGAACGCGGGGCCGGTCTTGGCGGGCTGCGCGAGCGCGCCGGTTGCGGCGGCGAGCGTCAGCACGAGTGCGGGGAGAGCGCGGCGCATGGTTTGGGAACTCCTTGCGGGAACGGAACTGGCGACAATGTATCGCAGCGGGGCACCGAGTTCCATTTTTTCGGCTGCCGTTTTCGGCCGGGCCGGCACTAACTTGGGGCGAGGCACGCGGAGCGGACGAGATGGCCCAACCGGAAAACTCGGGCGCCGGCGCGTGCCTCGTTCTGACGCTAACGAAGAAGAACAACGGACCGTGGCCGGTGAAGGACATCGACACGCGCTCGGACGCGGAACAGATCTGTTCGCGCTTCGAGCCGCACCTCGCGGGCCTTTACGACGCCCCGCCAAAGAAGTGATTCCGCCCGCCCGGCGCGGTGTATTCTGAAGGGGTGGGGCGCTGCGGTGCCCCCGCCCCTCAACCGCTCCCGGGACCACTCATGCCGTCGGATATCCTCGACACGCCCGACTCCGCTTACCAGATCATCACCACCGGCCCCGGACCGAAGGGCGCGCTCCCGCTCACGGACGAACTTCTGCGCCACGCCCCGAGCGGCGACCTGTTCGGCTGGACCCAGAACGTCGGGATGGGCTGGAACCCGGCGCGGCTCGGCGGCAAAGAGTTCACCATCCTGAGCACCCACGGCGGGCTCCGCGCCGACGATGGCACCCCCATCGCGCTGGGCTACCACTCGGGTCACTGGGAGGTCGGGTTGCTCGTGAAAGCCGCCGCCGAGGAGTTCGCGCGGCTGCGGTGCTTGCCCTTCGCGGGGGCCGTCACCGACCCGTGCGACGGGCGGACTCAGGGCACCGCCGGGATGTTCGACAGCCTCCCGTACCGTAACGACTCCGCGCAAGTGATGCGACGCCTGATGCGCTCGCACCCCACGCGCGCCGGGGTGATGGGCATCGCGACGTGCGACAAGGGCCTGCCCGCGATGATGATGGCGCTGGCCTCGCAGCACCACCACCCGACCATTTTGGTTCCCGGCGGGGTGATGCTCGCCGGGGAAGCCGGGCACGAAGACACGGGCAAGGTGCAGACGATCGGCGCGCGGTACGTTCACGGCGAAATTTCCCTCGAACAGGCGGCCGAAGCCGGGTGCCACGCCTGCGCGAGCCCCGGCGGCGGGTGCCAGTTCCTCGGGACCGCGGCCACCTCGCAGGTCGTGGCGGAAGCACTCGGGCTGACGCTCCCGCACGCGGCGCTGGCCCCCTCCGGGCAGCCCATCTGGCTCGACACGGCGCGGCGGTCGGCGCGTGCCCTCTTCGAGATGTCAAACCGCGGCATCCGCACCCCGGACATCCTCACCGAAGGCGCGTTCAAGAACGCGCTTGCGGTGTTCGCGGCGTTCGGCGGCAGCACGAACCTGCTGCTCCACACGCCGGCGGTCGCGTTCCACGCGGGCATCAAGCGGCCCACCATCGAGGACTGGACTTACTTCAACCGCAAGGTGCCGCGCCTGGTCGATGCGCTCCCCAACGGCCCGATGAACCACCCCACCATGCGGGTGTTCCTCGCGGGAGGCGTTCCGGAAGTGATGCTGCACCTCCGCGCCCTCGGGCTGCTTCAGTTGGATGTGCTCACCGCCAGCGGGGAAACGCTCGGCACCGTTCTGGAATGGTGGGAGAAGTCGGAGCGACGCACCCGCCTGCGCGATCTCCTTCGGACACGGGATAGAGTCGATCCTGATACCGTTATTATGTCGCCCGAGCAGGCCCGCGCGCGCGGGCTGACGAGCACGATCACGTTTCCGCGCGGGAACCTCGCCCCGGACGGGTGCGTCATCAAATCGACCGCCATCGACCCGTCCGTTGTGGACGCCGACGGCGTGTACCGCAAGACCGGCCCCGCGAAGGTGTTCATCACCGAGAAGGCCGCGATCAAGGCCATTAAGGGCGAAGGCGATCGCAAGGTTGTGCCCGGGGATGTGCTCGTGTTGTGCTGCCGCGGGCCGCTGGGCAGCGGGATGGAAGAAACCTACCAGGTGACCAGCGCGCTGAAGCACCTGAAGTGGGGTAAGCAGGTCGCGGTGGTTACCGACGCGCGGTTCAGCGGGGTTTCGACGGGCGCGTGCATCGGGCACGTTTCGCCCGAAGCGCTCGCGGGCGGCCCCATCGGGAAGCTGCGCGACGGCGACCTGATTCAGATCGTCATCGACCGCAACAAGTTGGAAGGCACGATCGACCTCGTGGGCGATGCGAGCGGAAATCACGGTGTGCTATGGGGCAGCGCGGAGTTGGTGGCACGCGGACCGCGCGGAGACCTCGCCGCAGACCCGGCGCTGCCGGCCGACACGCGCTTGTGGGCGGCGCTGCAACACGCGAGCGGCGGCGTATGGGGCGGGTGCGTGTACGACCCGGACCTGATCGCCGCGAAGTTGCTGGGAGCGAAGTGATGAACGAGCGGAGTTGGCTGACCGCAACACGGCCCTATCTGCTGCTCGATCACCTGGGACCAAGCGCCAGCGCGCGAAAACTACGGCTCGTTGGTGTTGAAGCGAGCCGGCGATTGTGGTGCCTGATGACGGACCCACGGTTCTCGCTGTGCTGTAGCCGTCGCTGGTCGGTTCGCCGATGGTGAAGCGGACGTGTTTGAATTATTTACGGCGAACGAAGACGCACGCACGATCGGCGGTTGGGTGATTGAGCGGACCGCAGTGCGTGTTTCTGCGGTGCCAGCAGAGTTTCAGTTGGGTGTGGTTCTCGGGCACGCCGGCTCCGCGGCACAAAATCGGGCCGAGCGCAAAATTCATTGCGCCCTCATTCGCGACATCTTCGGGAACCCGTTCCGCCCTGTCGTGTTCGCTCCGGAGTGGCGCACGGGCACTGTAACCGCTCTTGCCGCGCAGATGTACGAGTCGCGCGATTTTAGCGCGATGCCGATCCTCGCCGACGCCCTCCAGGACGCGGGTTGCGACAACGAGGACATTCTCACCCACTGCCGCGCCGCTGGCGCCACCCACGTGCGCGGATGTTGGGTCGTTGACCTCGCGTTGGGCAAGGAATGACGGTACGCTGACGGATGAGGAGGAACGCACATGACCGCCAAGCCGCCACCGCTCTCAACGCGCCGCCCGTTTCGGTTCACACGGGAACAGTATCACGAAATGGGTGTGCGAGGGTTCTTCGATGGGAAGCGCGTTGAACTCATCTTCGGAGAGATCATTGAGTTGAGTCCGACCAACTGGCCGCACGTTGTCGCCTGTCGCAAGATAGCCGAACTCCTTGAACGAATTTTCGCGGGTGCGGCTTGGGTCGGACGGGCAGACCCGATCAACCTCGCGCACAGCGACCCACAGCCGGACGTAGCCGTGTTTCCTGGTCGGTTCGAGGACTACGTCGCTCACCCGACGACTGCGTTACTTGTTGTTGAAGTCTCCGACACAACCCTCGCATTCGATCTCACGACGAAGGTCGAACTGTATGCCACCGCGAGCATCGCGGATTACTGGGTTCTCGACATCCCGAACCGTCAACTGCACGTGTTCCGCGATCCGCAGCCGCTTCCCGCCGGGTTGGGCGCCACCGCTTACCAAACGCACCTCGCGCTCGCACCCACCGACACCGTGAACCCGCTCGCGGCCCCGAACGCGAGCGTCTGCGTGAGCGATCTGCTCCCTTAAACGAAAACGGCGGGGACGAACCCCGCCGCTCTGCTCGCTCGCACCCCTCCACTACTTTTCGCCGTAAGCCTTGTACCTGTAAGGCGCGGTCGCGGGCTTGGCCTTCAGCGACACCGGCAGGTCGATCGTCGCCGATGTGCCCGGCGGCACCATCGGTTGCGGGTCGGCCTTCGGGAGCGGAACCGGGTTCGCCGGGCCACCGTCGTAGCGGAACGTGCCGTCCCCGGGTGCAACGGGTTGCACCATCGGTTGCGGAGCGGGCGCGCCGAGGGTCACCGCCGGGGCGGCGGAGGCGCCCCCACCACCGATGCCGATGTAGAGGCCCGAACCGTAGCAGTTCGAGTAGACCGGGTACGAGTAATAACTGGAGTAGTACACTCGCGGGGTGTAGTAGTAAGCCGGGCGGTAGTACCCGCCGTAGTAGGCCGGACGGTAGAAGCCGCCGTAGTACCCACCGTAGTAGCTACGGTAACCACCGTAATAGCCGCCATAGTACCCACCACGGTAACCGCCGTAACCGTAGCCGCTGTAGTGGCCGCCGTAGT
>DASWYH010000147.1:0-4561 GCA_036405095.1 Gemmata sp.
GGCCGACGAGCGGTTCCACCGGTTCGCGATCGCGTGCTGCCGCCGCCTGACCGACGTACTGGGTCCCAGCGAACGGGACGCGCTCGAGATGACCCGGACCGTGGTACAAACAGTGCCCCGGGGGCGCGCAGCACCACCCGGGGAATGATCCGCCAACGCGTTCCCCGGGGGGCGCGTTCGCGAGCCGGGGAACTCTGCGTGCCGGTGCTCACATGTCTTCGGCCCGGAGCGTCTGGTCCGTGGTCGTGGCCCGGAACCCGTCGGTCGCGGTCACGCGCACCTTGACCTGTTGGGCGCCTTCCAGCATGGTGCGGTCCACGCGCACGTGCGGTTGCTTGAGGCCGACGCCGATCGTGGACCAGGAGTGCCCGTCGTCGGTGCTGATTTGAACCGTGTAGGTCGGACCGGCCGCGCCGGCTCCCGCCCCGGCAACGCCCAGAGCGATCGCGGCCGCCGCGGCACCGATCGCGGCGCCGGGGGTCCACGTGATGACCGGGTCTTCAAACGCCGGAGCGGTACCGGGACCGGCCCCGCCGCCCCCTGAGGGGGCCGCCGGTTGGATGTTCTGAACCGGCCCGGGTGCGGCCGGCGCGGAGTAGGTCGCTACCACCTTGCCGGCGTGAACCAGTTCCAGCACCGCCGCGTCCGCGTGGGCCGGGATCGTTGCGTCGATGAGCCCGGTCGCGTCGTGCCCGGGGTCGGTACAGGCGTCCGGGTAGAACGGGGCAGGGTACTCCCCGAGGACCGCGCCGTCGGCCTTCTTGAGCCGGAGGGTGTAATTGGCGTTCGCCGCCGCTCCGGGCGTCGCCCCGCCGGCCGCGCCGGGCAACGGTGATACGAACTGGAACGCCGCGGTGCCCCTGGTCGCGTTCACCATCGCAACCGCGTGAATGCTCGTTACGTTCATCGCGCCCGCTCCCGCACCAGCACCGCCGACGCCACTCGGTCCCCCCGCCGCACCGCCACCAACACCGCCCGGCGCCGGCCCGTGGGCCGGGAGCGCCCCTTCGGCCACGATCCGGTCGCGGAGGCCCGCGTAGGTGAACAGCGACACCCACTGGTTTTCACAGTACGTCATCACGTCGTGCCACGCAACACCGGGCAGCGCCCGCATCGGCACCCCGTTCGCCGCGTCCCCGAAGTCGAACCCGACGAAGCTCCCGTCGTTCGGGGAGAGCTGGCCGTTCGGGTACGGGTACGGCCCCCCACCGAGTGCCCCGCAAAACATGGCGTGCAACCGGCCGAACGTGTGCCCCAGTTCGTGCCCGGTGTACCAGTCCCCATATGATCCGTCGAAGTCCCAACCGAAGTTGCTGGTCCCGGTCGGCCCGGAGGCGACGGTGGACGGGTCCGGCCCGGTCGGGATGCCGCTCGCCAGCCCGCGCATGAAGTTCAGCCCGGCCGCATCGTCCACCAGCCCGTAGTAGTGGGTCCGGCGGTCCCCCCCGCTGGCTATGTCTTGCGCCCGGATGGCCCGGACGAAGGCGTTGGTCTGGGCCGCGTCGAAGGGCCACGAGTTCGGCCCGTCAACGACAGCTTGGGACCACACCACGGACGCCACCGGGTACGCGCGGCCGAGCCACGAGCGGATCAGCACGAAATCCTTCGGGGCCGGCTCGAAGGACCGCACCGGCCCGTGGGTCGCGTCCCGATACCGCACCCCGATGACCCGCACCCGCAAGGGCGGGGTGGCCCGGAACCGAACCACCCGCGAGGCCCCCACCGGGATCGGAAGGGCCGCGCCGGGCGGGGTCACCTGCTGCACCCGGAACAGGGCGACCGTCCAGTCCCCGGCCGCGGTCGCGGGCGCCGGCAGGATGAAATTGAGGCTCTTGTCGAGCGCCTCGCGCTTCACCCGCACGTGCCCGTTCTCGGCCGGGTTGAGCAGCACCGGCCGGATCGCGGTGACCTGGATCCACGTGGCCCCGGGCGCCGATGACCGGACACGGAGCACGCCCCGCACCGTGACCGGGGTGGTGGTCGTGGTCCCGAGGTACACCCGAACCACCGTTGCCTTCCCGGCGACGAGCGGAACGGTGTGCGCCATGTCCTGGATCGCCTGGGTCACCTCCAGCCCCTCGAACGTCACCCCGAACGGACCGGCCGCCGGGGCCGCGGCCGAAGGGACCGGGAGCGGCGGGCCGTGGTAGAACGAAGCGTGGGCGTGCGACACGGGGACCTCGGCGTGGGGGTTAAGAAGGCGCGGGAGAAGTGCTCGCGCGACCGTGCTAACAGGACTTACGCCCCGGCTCACCGCGAGCGGACATGAAAATGTCCGGTAACGCCGAAGGGCCGGGGAACCACACGGTTCCCCGGCCCTTCGCTCTGCGGTCCGCCTCGTGCCCGAACCCGCGGGCGATGTCGCGGCTCGCCGGGCGCGCGACATCGCCACGGGCGCGGGTGTTAAGCCCCGCCGAACGCGAGCCCCGGTTTGGGCGGCGCGTCCGGTTCTGGTGCCGGCTCCGTGTGCGGTGCCAGCACCGGCGCGATCGGCTTCGGCGCCTCGGGGCGCAGCTCCGCGAGCGGCACCCCGGACATCAGCTTCTCCACCTCCGTGCGGTCGATCTCCTCGTGCAGCAGCAGCGCGTCCGCGATCAGGTCGAGCTTGTCGCGGTGGGCCTTGACCAGCTCCGTCGCGCGGGCCTCGGCGTCGATCAGGATGCGCTGGATCTCCTCGTCGATCAGGCGCGCGGTGCCCTCGCTGTACGCCCGCGCTTCCATGATCTCCTTGCCCAGGAAGACGTGCTCCTCGCCCTGCTGGTGGTACACCGGCCCGACGCGGTCGCTCATCCCGAACTGCGTGACCATCACCCGGGCCGTGCGGGTCGCCTGCTTCAAATCGCCCACCGCCCCCGAGAGCGGTTCGCCCAGCACGAGCTTGTCGGCGGCCCGCCCGCCCATCGACATCACCAGCATCGCGGACAGCTCGCTCTGCGAGTAGTCCACCCGCTCCTCGTCCTGCTGGAACATGGTGACCCCGCCGGTGCGGCCCCGCGGGATGATGGACACGCGGTCGAGCGCGTGCATCGCCGAGGGCATCAGGTACGCGCAGAGCGCGTGCCCGGCCTCGTGGTACGCGGTGCGGCGCTTCTCGTTCTGCGAGTACGGCTCCTCGCGCTGGCTGCCCAGCCGCACCCGGTCCGCGGCCCGGTCGAAGTCGAGCTGCTCGATCTTGTTCCGGCCCGCCCGCACCGCCAGCAGAGCCGCCTCGTTGCACAGGTTCTTGAGCTCGGCGCCGCTCATCCCGACCATGCTGCGGGCCACGCGCTCGAGGTCCACGCGGTCCGACAGCGGCTTGTTGCGCGTGTGGACCTTCAGGATCTCCAGCCGCCCCTTCCACGACTGGCGGTCGACCGTGATGTGCCGGTCGAAGCGCCCGGGCCGCAGGAGCGCGGCGTCCAGCACGTCGGGACGGTTGGTCGCCGCCATCACGATGACCGTTTCCGAGGGCTGGAACCCGTCCATCTCCGACAGGATCTGGTTCAGCGTCTGTTCGCGCTCGTCGGAGCCGCCCCCGTACCCGGCGCCGCGCATCCGCCCCACGGCGTCGATCTCGTCAATGAAGATCACGCACGGGGAGTGCTCCTTCGCGGTGCGGAACATGTCGCGCACCCGCGACGCGCCCACGCCGACGAACATCTGAATGAACTCGCTCCCGCTGATCGCGAAGAACGGCACGTTGGCTTCGCCCGCAACGGCTTTCGCCAGCAGGGTCTTGCCGGTGCCCGGGGGCCCGACCAGGAGCACCCCCTTCGGCACCGTGGCGCCGATGCGGGTGAACTTCGCCGGGTCCTTGAGGTACTCGACCATCTCGGTGAGTTCGCGCTTGGCCGACTCCATGCCCGCCACGTCCTCGAAGGTGACGCGCCCCTTGCCCTTCTCGTACCGCTTCGCGGGGCTGCGGATGTAGTTGTTGATGAACCCGCCGCCCATCGGGTCGCGGAGCTTCGGCAGGAAGAAGATCACGAACACCGCGATCAGCCCGAACACGATGAGCAGTTGCAACAGGAGCGGCCCGAGCCACGGGGTCGGCTCGTCCCGGCGGTTGATGACCACCCGCTCCGGCTCCAGCTGGTTGGCCTTCTTCAGCTCCTCGCGGTGCTTCTGGTCGGCCTTCTCGATGCTGGCGGTGAGCGCGAGTTGGTCGTTGGAGTGCGGCAGGTTGACCGCGAACCGCCCGGTCTTCCCCAGTTCGAGCTTTTTGGCGAGATCGGAGTTGGGGTCGCGCACCTCGCCCTCGGCGCGGTCCGGGCCGAGCAGCGTGACCGACTTCAACTGGCCGGACTCCATGAGGTCGCGGAACCGGGAATAATCGATCTCGCGAGCGTTGTTCTTGAACGCGAGGAACGCGAACGCGATCACGCCGAGTACAACCAGCGCGATCCACCCGCCGGGGAGCAGCGGGTTGCTCCGCTTCGCGACGGGCGCCCCGCCGGGCGCGTTGCTGGGGGGCGTGGGATCGTTCGACTCGGCCATATCGTGCCCTCGAGCGCGGGCGTCGTGTCCCGCGCGACGGAATTGCAGTCAATGAAGGTATTGTACGGGGGATCTGTTGGAGAAG
>DASWYH010000148.1:0-2289 GCA_036405095.1 Gemmata sp.
CCGCCACCGCAATTTCAGGTGCCGCGCAATTTGCTCTCACGGTTAGCGTAGTCACATGGGCCGCGTTCGGGAACCCGTGGAGTGGGCTTCCGCGGTGCAAAATGCGTGCTAAAGTTTTCTGTAGAGAACGGTTGTTCGGCGACCGTTATCGCCGTGCTCGCCCTCGCCTGTCATGATGTGGCCGGAGCGGCCGTTGGAGCGTTACGCGATGCGCGCGCGACTCACGTTGGAAGGCGGCGAATGCATCCCGCCGACACTCGACCTCTCCCCCACCGGGCAACCGGTCACCCTCGGCCGGAGCCGCGACAACACGATCGTCCTCCGGGACGAGATGGCGAGCCGCACCCACGCGAAGATCTACTTCGAGGACGGCCGGTGGCACGTCCGCGATTTCGGCCTCAACGGCACCCGCGTGGACGGGCTCCGGGTGAGCGGCGCGACCGAGCTGACCGACGGGCAGCGGGTCAAGATCGGTGAGGTGGTGCTGAAGTTCCTGCTGGAGCCGAAAGCGCCCCCGCGGACCCTGCCGGTGCGGGAGGCTCCGGTCACGATGCCCAACCGGGCCCCCGGCGACCCCGGGCAAACGACCAGCCCGCACAACGCCACCAAGGTCCACGAGATGCCGCTCGACCGGGTCACGCCCGAACCGGCCGCGGACCAGACCGCCAAACAGTTGCGCGTGGACGAACTCACGGCGCTGTGCAAGTTCATGACCGTGGCGGTCGAGACCAAGAGCCCGCACGACTTGGTCGCGTTCGCGCTCCGCGCCATTCTGAACCAGACCGCGGCGAAGATCGCGGGCTACCTGAGCCTCGACCCGGACGAGCCGGGGCCGAAGATCGTGATGCCCGAATCGGCCTCGATCGACATCCCGCTCAGCAAGCGGCTCACGGCCCAGGCGCAGAAGATGGGCAAGACCATCTGGCTGTTCCCGGACCTGAGCGCGTCGCACCCGCCGACCGACTCGCTGTCCGCGTTCGCGGACGCGATCTGCATACCCCTCAAGGCGTCGGGCGAGCCGTTCGCCACGCTGCACGTGTACCGCACCGGGCGCGCGTTCGTGGAGCGCGACGTGCGGTTCATCGAAGCGGTCGCCGGGTTCCTGGCCCACGGCCTCGAGATCCTCCGCACCCGGCGCACCCTCGAGGCCGAGAACTCGCGGCTCCGGACCCACACCCCGGCGGCCGACGACATCATCGGCGGGAGCAACGCGGTCATCCACCTGCGGCAGCAGATCCTCCGGGCCGCGCCCCAGCCGTTCACGGTTCTGGTCCAGGGCGAGAGCGGGTCCGGCAAGGAGCTGGTGGCCCTCGCGCTGCACCGCAACAGCCGCCGCGCGGACGGCCCGCTCGTTGTGGTGAACTGCGCGGCCATCGCCCCGACCCTCCTCGAGGCCGAACTGTTCGGCTACAAGAAGGGCGCGTTCAGCGGCGCCGATCGGGACCACCCCGGCCTCTTCCAGCAGGCCGACGAGGGCACGCTCTTCCTGGACGAAGTGGGCGAGCTGTCGCTCGAATGCCAGGCGAAGCTGCTCCGCGTGATCGAGGGCAAGGCGTTCCGCCCGGTGGGCGGGACGGGCGACATCAAGGCGGACGTTCGGGTCGTCGCGGCGACCCACCGCGACCTCGAAAAAGAGGTGAAAGCGGGGCGGTTCCGCCAGGACCTGATGTTCCGGCTGAAGGTCATCCCGATCCGCGTGCCGCCGCTCCGCGAGCACCCCGAGGACGTGCCCGAACTGGCGGCGTTTTTCCTGGCGAAGGTGTCGGCCGAGTGCCGCCGCCGGTTCAAGCTGACCCCGGCCGCGATGCGGAAGCTCCAGGCGTACCAATGGCCCGGGAACGTGCGCCAGTTGCGGGCCGCGATCGAGAGTTCCGCGGTGATGAGCGAGGGCGACACGATCGACGCGGACGCCCTCCCGCTGACCGGTGCGACCGAGTCGCACGCGCCCACGGGGGCGAGCGCCGCGGGGCTGATCCCGGACCTGCCGCCGAGCCTGGACATGAACGACATCGAGACCTGGGCCATCTGCCGGGCGATGAAGCAGACGAACGGCAACGTGAGCCACGCGGCCAAGCTGCTGGGCATCAGCCGCGACACCCTGCACACGAAACTGAAGAAGCTGAAAGAAGAGAAAGGGATCGACCGCTACACGCTCACGAACACCCCGGCCCCGGTGGGCGCCCCCGAACCGATCGTCGCGGGCGAGGGATGAACGTTCCTGGGACCGCGGGCGTCCCGCCCGCCTCGCTTCGCCGGTCGTGCCGCTTCACGGTTCCTCGCCAAGCGACC
>DASWYH010000149.1:0-1693 GCA_036405095.1 Gemmata sp.
GATTGCTCGCGCGAATGTCACCGTCTAGTGGGCATGTGTGCCATTCGTTGATGGTGGTGTGGAACTGGACGCCGGGGTCGGCGCAGCTCCACGCGGCATAGGAGATCTGTTCCCACAGTTCGCGGGCCGGGATGGTCTTCTTGGCCTTCGGCGCGCGGCCCTCTTTTTTAGCCTTCTCCAGCTCGGTGCGCCAGAACAGTTGCCACGGCCCGTTGTTCTCGACGGCGCGCATGAACTCGTTAGGGATGCGCACCGAGTTGTTGCTGTTCTGGCCGGAAACGGTGTAGTACGCTTTCGAGTTCCAGTCGGTGTCGTACTCGTCGATCTCGATGCTCTTCCAGCCCTGCCGCGCGAGTTGCAGCACGCGGGCGATGTAGTTCTCGGGGATGAGTGCCGCCCGCGCTTCCAGAACGGCTTTACGCAGGACGTCGTTCTTTGCCGGGTCGTAGCGCTCCTCGGCGACCGCGTGCCCGTTCAGGGCGCGCATGATCGCGTTGAGGTGCTTGTTCATCGCGCGCGAGCCGGTGACGAGGTCCGCGACCTTCTGTTCCTCGGTCACCTTCCAGTTCACGAACTCTTCGATGTCGGGGTGGTCGAGGTCGAGAACCACCATCTTCGCGGCGCGGCGCGTGGTGCCACCGCTCTTGATCGCGCCGGCGGCCCGGTCACCAATCTTGAGGAAACTCATCAACCCGGACGACTTGCCACCGCCGGACAGCGGCTCGCCTTCACCGCGGAGCGAGGAGAAGTTCGAGCCCGTGCCGCTGCCGTATTTAAAGATGCGCGCCTCGCGCACCCACAGGTCCATGATCCCGCCATCATTCACGAGATCGTCGGCGACCTCCTGGATGAAGCACGCATGGGGGGCCGGGCGCTCGTAAGCGCTCGTGGAGCGTTCGAGTTCGTCCGAGTGCGGGTTGACGAAGTAGTGCCCCTGCGGCGGCCCTTCGATGCCGTAGGCCCAGTGCAGCCCCGTGTTGAACCACTGCGGGCTGTTGGGGGCCGCCATCTGCATCGCGAGCATGTAGCACGTTTCGTCGTAGAACGTGCGCGCGTCGCGCTCGGAGGTGAAGTACCCGCCCTTCCACCCCCAGTAGGTCCAGCACCCCGCGAGGCGGTGGAAGACCTGGCGCGAGTCCGTTTCGCCGCCGGTGGGGGTATCCGCGGACACCGGCGCGCTCTTCTGGACCCACGCGGGCACGTTCTCTTCGCTCACGCGGGCGAGGCGCGCGGGCACCCCCGCCCGGCGGAAGTATTTCTGCGCGAGAATATCGACAGCCCCTTGCGACCACTTCGCGGGCACCATCACGTCGGTCATCTCGAACACGACCGAACCATTCGGGTTACGGATCGTGGAGCTGCGCGGGGCGAACTCGATGCCGGCGAACGGGTCTTGCCCTTCGCGGGTGAAGCGGCGGGTGATCTGCATCAGCGTCTCTCGGCTCTATGTTTCGCATCGGCGCTGTGTTGCCGATGCAGAGTGGCAAGGTGAACCCTGCAAGCGCCGATATCTATCGTCAAAGCGCCCACGGAGGTGGGGAGTGAATCAGCCACTCCAACGAAGCGCACTTCGGGACAGCCGGAACAACCGGAAAATCCTGCCATCGAGGTAATCAGACCCGTAGCTCACTCCAATGTCAGTAGTATCCAAGTGCCCACCTCGTTACGACATGCCACCCCATTGTCTCACGTC
>DASWYH010000150.1:0-5965 GCA_036405095.1 Gemmata sp.
TGATCGTGGCGACCGACGACGAGCGCATTGCGGCCGCGGTGCGCGGGTTCGGCGGGCTGGTCGCCATGACCCGGGCGGACCACGTGTCCGGCACCGACCGCGTGGCCGAGGTGGCCGCGGGGCTCTCCGCCGATGTGGTCATCAACGTGCAGGGCGACGAGCCCCAACTGGACCCGGCGGCGATCGACCTCCTGGCCGACCTGATGCGCGACGGGAGCGACATGGCGACCCTCGCGGTTCCGATCACGGACCCCGAGACGTACCGCAACCCCAACGTCGTGAAGGTGGTGTGCGACCGGCGCGGGCGGGCGCTCTACTTCTCGCGCTCCCCGATCCCCTTCGTGCGCGACGCCGAGCCCGATTTCGCGGCCCGCCCGGCCGGGTTCCTCCAGCACCTCGGGGTGTACGCGTACCGGCGCGCGTTCCTGCCGCAGATCGCCGCGACCCCGCCCCACCCGCTCGAACAGTCCGAGAAGCTCGAACAGCTCCGCGTGCTCGGCACCGGCGGATCGATCAACGTCGGGGTGGTCGCGCACGCCCACCGGGGCGTCGACACGCCCGCGGATTATGCCGAGTTCGTGCGCTGGTGCCGCCTGAACGGAGAAGACGGGACGCGCCGCGCCGCGTGACCGCGCCCCCCCGCACTTCGCGTTTCGGGGCACCTGCGCAGTTTGTTCCGGCCCCGCCGGGCGATATAGTGAGGGTTTAATCCGTCACACGCCGGGGACCGTCGCTCGATGACCAAACACATCTTCGTGACCGGTGGGGTGGTGAGCTCGCTCGGGAAGGGGCTCACCTCGGCTTCGATCGGGTTGCTGCTCGAAAAGAGGGGGCTGCGGGTCCGGCTCCAGAAGCTCGACCCGTACCTGAACGTGGACCCCGGGACCATGTCGCCGTACCAGCACGGCGAGGTGTACGTGCTCGACGACGGCACCGAAACGGACCTCGACCTCGGCCACTACGAGCGGTTCACCCACGCGGTCCTGAACCGGGACTGCAACTACACCACGGGCAAGATCTACCTCTCGGTGATCGAGAAGGAGCGCCGGGGCGACTACCGCGGCAAGACCGTTCAGGTGATCCCGCACGTCACCGACGAGATCAAGTCCTGCATCCGGAAGATGGTGGCCCCCGATGTCGATGTCGTCATCACCGAGATCGGCGGGACGGTCGGCGACATCGAGGGCATGCCCTACTTCGAGGCGATCCGGCAGTTCGCCCTCGACGTGGGCAAACACAACTGCCTGTTCGTTCACCTCACGCTCGTCCCGTACCTCAAGGCCGCCGGGGAGCTGAAAACGAAGCCCACGCAGCGGAGCGTGCGCGACCTGCGCGAGATCGGGATCCAGCCCGATGTCCTCATCTGCCGCACCGAGCGCGACATCCCGAAGGACGAGTGCGAGAAGATCGCGCTGTTCTGTAACGTCGAGCGCGACGCGGTGATCGAGGAGAAGGACAAGGAGTTCAGCATCTACGAGGTGCCCCTGAGCCTCGCCGATAACAAGCTCGATCAGCTCGTGGTGAGCAAGCTCTCGCTCACCCAGGCGAAGCCCCTGGACATGAGCGACTGGCGCGCGATGCTGGACCGGATGCGGGCGCCGGCGCACGAGGTCACGATCGGGTTCGTGGGCAAGTACGTGAAGCACCGCGACGCGTACAAGAGCGTGTACGAGTCGCTCGACCACGCGGGCATCGCGAACCACGCGAAGGTGCGGGTGGTCCGCATCGAGTCCGACAAGCTCGCCGAGGAGGGGGCCGCGCAGGCCCTCGCGGGCGTCGACGGGCTGCTGGTCCCCGGCGGGTTCGACAAGCGCGGCATCGAGGGCAAGATCGACGCCATCCGGTTCGCGCGCGAGACGGGGCTCCCGTTCTTCGGCATCTGCCTGGGGCTCCAGTGCGCGACCATCGAGTTCGCGCGGAACGTCGCCGGGCTCGCGGGCGCGAACAGCACCGAGTTCGATAAGGCGTCCCCGCACCCCGTGGTGTGCCTGCTCGAAGAACAGGCGGGCGTCACCAACCTCGGCGGCACCCAGCGCCTCGGCGCGTACCCGTGCCACCTCAAGGCCGGCACGAAGGCCCGGGCCGCGTTCGGCGTGGACGTGACGAGCGAGCGGCACCGGCACCGGTACGAGGTGAACAACGCCTACCGCGAGCGCCTCGAAGCGAAGGGGATGGTGTTCTCCGGCACCAGCCCCGACGGGAGCCTCGTGGAGGCGCTCGAACTCAGGGACCACCCGTGGTTCGTGGCGGTGCAGTCGCACCCGGAGTTCCTGTCGAAGCCGACCCAGGCGCACCCGCTGTTCCGCGACTTCATCGGCGCGAGTCTGGCCCGCCGGCTCGGCAAGAAACCGGTCGCGGTCGTCATGGAGTAAATGCGCAAGAGGGCCGGCCACAAAAAGGCACAAAAGGAAACCGAAGACAAGGATTCGATTCTTTTGTCTTCGGTTTCCTTTTGTGCCCTTTGTGCCTTTTTGGCAAGTGCTCGGTCTCGGGACGCCTTGCGAGGCGAGGTCCGATTGGGCCCGTACCACCCGCGAGCATGCTCGGTCTGTACCGCAGACCCTTCACCGCCGGGCTGAACGCGATTCTGGCGGGACATGATCATCGCCTGGAAGGAGTCCGGCCGGACCGTCACCGCATTCGGCGCCGCGCGTGAGCCTGGCGCGTCCACTTTCTTCGCTAAGGGGCTGTCCACCGATGAGCGGCGGTTGGGTCGGTTGGGTGCGGCCCGGGGCCTGAACTTGGCTCTTCTCGTCCACACACAGGACGATCGCCCGCTGGGGCGGAGCCATGTACAACCCGACCACATCCCGAACCATCTCGGTGAAGAACCGGTCGGTCGACAACTTGAACGCCTCGTACAGGTGTGGCTTGAGACCGAACGTCCACCAGGTCCGAGCGACGGCGGCCTGGGACAAGTTCTGATCGCGAGCCAGGGTTCAGGTGCTCCAGTGGGTGGGGTCCTGGGGTTTGGCTTCGAGGTCCGGGCCAGCGCGCGTTCGACCTGGGTGTCGGTCACGGTCCGAGGGGCACCCGGCCGGGACTCGTCGGTCAGCCCATCGAGCCGGGAGGCGGCGAACCGGGTGCGCCACTTGCGCACCGTCGGAAGGGTCAGTCGGAGGTCCGAAGCGATGGCGGTGTTGGGGCGCCCATCCGCCGCCAGGACGATGCGGGCGCGGATCGCCAACCGCTGCTGGGTCGTGGGACGGCGTGCCCAATCGTTGAGTTCGTCCCGCTCACCGTCGGTCAAGGTGAGCTGTTGAGCTCGCGGTCCGCGTGGCACGGTCGGTTACCGATGCAACCTGGTGTTCGAGGGCGGGGCCAGACGCATCGAGGGCTGGACCCACGCCCGGAGGTGCTTCTTTGGCGCCAGATTGTCCGAGCGGATCGGAGCCGCGACGCGCTCGCCCCCACCTGCGCCCTGTGCGCCGCCGAGCGGGAGGCGAAGGAGCAGGGGCGCGAGTGGGGCCGAACTCGCCACATACTGTCAACAGTACGCCCGGTCCTGGTTGGGTTCGCCAGCGGACTCGCCGTGCAACGACCGCGGGGCGGCCGAAGTCTCCGATCGGCGAAGCGGTCACATATGCCTCGAACCCGTGGGGCACTCTCGGCGTGTATCCGAGGGACGGGAGGCTGACGGTCGGCCGCGCAGCAGCCGAGCACGTGATCCGATCGCTCCGTGTCGGCCGCTGCGACTGGCTGCACCTCGGCGGGGACGGCGGCTTGAAACCCACCGCCGTCCTGATCGGTACCTGCGCCTCGATCAAGAGGCACGGGATCCACCCGTGGCCGCACCTCCGCAATGTGCTCGAACAGTTCCCCGGCCGATCGGCCGGCGGTGACCGGGCGATCTTCCCGATGCCTGGTCGGCACATTACGTGCCGCGCTAGTAACGGGAGCGAATCGGCCACCGCCGCTACACCGTCGTGCCGAACGGTCGCCGCGCGTCATTCGGATCGGTCGAGGAGCGCTCGCACCCGCCGGGCCAGCCCGAGCGGGGTGAACGGCTTCTGGATGAACTGGTCGCCCGTCCCCTCCAGCCCGTGCCGGCCGAGCGCGTCGTCGGTGTACCCGCTCATGTACAGCACCCGCAGCCCCGGCCGCGCCGCCCGCGCGGCCTCCGCCAGCTCGCGCCCGCTCATCTGGGGCATGACCACGTCGGTGACGAGCAGGTGCACCGGGTCCGGGTGCGCGCGGAGCCGGTCGAGGGCCTCCGCGCCGCCCGATGCGGGGAGCACCGTGTACCCCTGTCCCTCCAGCGCGACCCGGACGAGCGTGCGTACCGCGTCCTCGTCCTCCGCCAGTAGCACCGTCTCGGACCCGCGCGGGGCGAGCCGCGTCACCCCGGGCGCGGCGCCGGCGGGCGCACCGGTCGCGGGCGGGAGCAGGACCGTGAACGTGGTGCCCGCTCCGTCCGCGGACTCGACCGCGACCGACCCGCCGGCCTGCTTCACCACCCCGTGCACGACCGCGAGCCCGAGCCCGGTCCCCTTGCCCACGCCCTTGGTGGTGAAGAACGGCTCGAAGATCTTGTCCCGCACCTCCGGGCTCATTCCGCACCCGGTGTCCGCCACCCGCAGCGCGGCGTACCGCCCGGGCGGCAGGTCCGGGTGGGACCGGCCGGACCCGGAATCGAGGTCCACGCACCGCGTCTCGAGGGTCAGTCGGCCCCCGGTGGGCATGGCGTCGCGGGCGTTCACCGCCAGGTTCATCAGCACCTGCTCGAACTGCCCGGGGTCGATCACCACCGGCACGGGGGCCGGGTCGGTCAGGACCGCGAGAGCGATGTCCTCGCCGATCAGCCGCCGCAACAGCTTCGCGGACTCGGCCACCAGTTCGCTCAGGTCCACCAGCCGGGGCTCGACAACCGACTTGCGGCTGAACGCCAGGAGCTGCTGGGTGAGCCGGGCCGCCCGCTCGCCCGCGTCGTGGACCGCGGCCAGCATCTCCCGGGCCGGGTCCCCGGCCGGGCACCCGGAGAGCAGCATTTCGCTGTAGCCGTTGATGATGGTGAGCAGGTTGTTGAAGTCGTGAGCGACGCCGCCGGCGAGTCGTCCCACGGCCTCCATCTTCTGGGCCTGCCGGAACTGCTCCTCGAGGCGCCGCCGCGCGCTGATGTCGCGGAGCACCCCGGTGAAGTGGCGCTCGCCGTCGCGGGCGAACTCGGTCACCGTCAGCTCGGCCGGAAACGTGGTGCCGTCTTTGCGGCGGCCGTCCACCTCGCGGCCGACGCCAATCACCCGGGCCACCCCGGTCCGCAGGTAGTCGGCCACGTACCGGTCGTGCTCCCCGCGGTGCGGCTCGGGCATCAGAGCGCTCACGTTGCCCCCGAGCAGCTCGGCCGCGGCGTACCCGAACAGGCGCTCGGTGGCCCGGTTGGCCGAGGTCACGGTGCCGCGGCCGTCGATGGTCAGGATGGCGTCGCCGACGCTGTCCAGGACCGACCGGAGCAGCTCCATCGCCCGCTCCCGCTCGCTCAGGTCGGACAGCGCCACCAGGTACGCGGGGCCGCCGTACCCGGCGATCGGTGCCGAGACGGTGTAGGCCCGCACCGCCCGCCCGTCGGCCCGCACGAGTCGCATCTCGGCCCCGGGCGCGGGCTCCCCGGACGCGGCCATCGCGGCCAGGCGCGCGTGGGCGAGCGGCCGGTCGTCCGGGTGGACGCAGTCGAGCGGACGGCGTTCGAGCACCTCGCCCGCCGATTCTGCACCCACCAGGCGGACGAACGCGGGGTTGCAGTACAGCACGCGACCGCCGTCGTGCACGAGGACCGCCGTCGGCAGCACGGCCAGGAGCCGCCGGTACCGCTCCTCGCTCGCTCGCAGCGCCTCGGAGGCGGTCACCCGGTCCGTGACGTCGACCGACATACCGGTCAGGCGGAGCGGGCAGCCGTCCGCCGGGCCCACGACCCGGCCGGCGACGGGCGGTTCGACGTCGAGCACCGGATCGTTCGCCCGTCGGACGG
>DASWYH010000151.1:0-8037 GCA_036405095.1 Gemmata sp.
GTGAAGCGGTACAAGGAGAAGTTCCAGAAGGCCCCCGAAGCGTTCGCGCTCTACGGCTACGAGTGCGCGAAGGTGGTGCTGGAAGCCATCAAGAAGGTGAACAAGAAGGACCGCGAGGCGATCTGCAAGGCCGTTCTGGCGACCAAAGATTTCACCGCCGGGGCGGTCGGCGGGGCCGAGGGCTGGAGCTTCGATCCCAACGGCGACACCACGCTGCGGCAGGTCACGATCAGCGTCGTTGAGAACGGCAAGTTCGTGCCCAAGAAGACCGTCACCAAGTGACCGCGCGCGGATCGTCCCACACGCGCGCCCCGCGAGTTCACGTACCCGGGCGGCTGAGGCGCTTGCGCCCCCGCCCGTTCTGGTGGCACCGACCGGAGCGCCGGTGCCGGCTGACCGCTCCGGACCGCATGGGCCGTTCCGGCCGTGCCACGAAGCCCGACCCGCGAACGACCTGCCACGAGTTCCGATGCTCGACTCCCTGATCACCGCCCTCGGCCCCTCGTTTTTCCAGTACCTGCTCATCGGGCTGGTTACCGGGTTGCTGTACGCGCTCATCGCGCTCGGCTACACGATGGTGTACGGCATCATCGAGCTGATCAACTTCGCCCACGGCGACCTGTTCATGCTCGGGTCGTTCCTGGCGCTCCAGGCGGCGATCTGGTTGGGGGCCGCGACCCTCAAGGGCGAGGCCACCGGGAGCGGCGCGGTGCTCGCGGTCGCGGTCATGCTCGTGGCCGCGCCCCTGTTTTGCGCGGGGCTGAACGTGGCCGTCGACCGGGTCATCTACAAGCCGCTGCGGAACGCGCCCAAGCTGGCCCCGCTCGTGTCCGCGATCGGGGTCAGCTTCATCTTCATGAACGTGGGCGTGTTCTGGATGGGCACCTACGACCTGAACTTTCCCAAGTTGATACCCCAGGACGACCTCACCCCCGGTTCACGGGTCGCGCTCAACTACAAGCACATCATGGTGTTCGCCGTGACCATCCCGGTAATGGTCGCGCTGACCGTGTTCGTGCGGTTCACGGCGCTCGGCAAAGCCATGCGGGCGACCGCGCAGAATCCCGCGGCGGCCCAACTGATGGGCATCAACGTGGACCGGGTGATCGCCGCGACGTTCGCCATCGGCGGGGCGCTGGGCGGGGTCGCGGCCGTGGTGTACGGCCTTTACAACAACACCGTCGGTTACATGATGGGGTTCCAGACCGGCCTCTACGCGTTCACCGCGGCCGTCCTGGGTGGCATCGGGAACATCCCGGGGGCCGTCTTGGGGGGCATTGTTATTGGCCTCGTCCGCTCGCTCGGGAGCGCCTACGTGGGCGAACAGTGGAGCGAGGCGCTGATCTTCGCCATCCTCATCGTGATCCTGATCTTCAGGCCCAACGGCATCCTCGGTGCCCGCACGCGGGAGAAGGTATGAGCTGGCTCCGCGGCGCGCTCGGTTACTGGATGGTCGTGGGGTTCGCCCTGCTGGCGGCGGTGCCGTTCCTGCCGTACCGGTCGGCCTCGATTTACGCGACCCAGGCCATCCCGGTCCTGTGCTTCGTCATCCTGGCCCTCGGCCTCAACGTCGTGGTCGGGTACACCGGGCTGTTGCACCTCGGTATCGCGGCGTTCTTCGGCATCGGGGCGTACACCGCCGGCGTGCTGACCACCACCGCGTTCCCGTTCGGCTCCAGCTTCGTTGTGGTCGCAGTCGTCTCGGCCCTGGCGGCGGCGGCGGTGGGGGTCGCGACCACGGCGCCCACGTTGCGCCTGCGCGGCGACTACCTCGCGCTCGTGACGCTCGGGTTCGGCCTGATCACCATTTACGTGATCCGGAACCTCGCGGGCATCACCGACGGCACGCAGGGCCTGACCCCCGTCGCACCGAACCTGCTGCCCGGGGTCGAAGACCCGGTGCTCCCGACGCCCCGGTTCGGCTGGAAGGACTCGTGGCGCAAGTACCCGTACCTGTACTACCTGTGCCTCGGCCTGCTGGCCGCCGTGGTCGTCTTCCTGCGGAACCTCGAACGGAGCCGGCTCGGGCGCGCGTGGGTCGCGCTCCGGGAGGACGAACTCGCGGCCTCGTGCATGGGGCTGAACCCGGCCAAACTGAAGCTCTCCGCGATCGCCCTGGGGGCGGGGCTGGCGGGGCTGGCGGGGGCGCTGTTCGCGGTGTCGCAGAACGGCACCACCGAGCCGAAGGCCTACGGTTTCGAGCGGTCCATGATCGCGCTGTGCTGCGTCATCCTCGGCGGGCTCGGCAACCGACCGGGGGTGATCCTCGGGGTGGCGCTGCTGGTCGGCTACGACCAGATCCTGACCCCGCTCCTCGACAACTGGCTCCAGGCCCAGAAGGTCAACCCGAACGGCAAAGAGTACCTGAAGGTGAGCGGGTGGCGGCTGTGCATTTTCGGCCTCGCGCTCATCCTGATGATGCGCCTCCGCCCCGAAGGGCTGCTCCCGGCCGCGCGCCAGAAGCGCGAGTTGCACCCCGAGGCCGATGAAGCGGCCGGGGAGGCCGCCGCACGGGCCGAGGTCAGCGGACCGGCCCCCGAGGACAAAGGACCGCCGAAGACGGAGATCGGCAAACCGGCCGCCGGCGATGGGAAGGCCGCCCCTCCCTAAGACCGCGGTCACCGTCCTCGGCCGTTTGCGCTCTCTTCTGGTCCTCTGGCTTTTGCTCCCCGCCCTCTGGTGCCCGATGGCTCTTTTGAAGGTCAGCAAGCTGACGATGCGGTTCGGCGGCATCACCGCCGTCAACGGCGTCGATCTGGACATCGAGAAGGGGCAGATCTTCTCCGTAATCGGTCCCAACGGGGCCGGGAAGACGACCGTGTTCAACGCGGTCACCGGGATCTACGAGCCGACCGAAGGGGCGATCGCGTTTGAGGGCCGGGCGCTGGTCCGCCCGTTCACGTGGAAGGTTGTGGCGTCCGCCGCCCTGGTCGGACTGGTCGCGGGGCTGGTGCTGATGGTGTTCGCGGTGAACGCGGACACCATGTGGCGGCGGTCGATCCGCCGGGTCGAAGCGGCCCGGCGGGAAGCCGTCGCCGCGAAGGTGATGGCCGCGATCGAAGCGAACCCGGCCGCCGATGCGGACGAACTGACCAAGCGCTTCAACGCAGAAACCAAGTTCTCCTACGCCACCGCGGCGCGTGAAGCACGGGCACACGTCGCCGACCGCCCGGTAACGGGGGGCGTTGCGTTCGGGGCGGGGCTGTTCCTCGGCGGCGCGGGCGCCCTGGTGACCTGGCGCCGGTCCCGTCGGGCGCCGGACGTGATCTCGCAAAGCGGCGTCGCGCGCACGTTCCAGAACATTCGGCTGTTTCAGTCGATGACGGTGCTCGAAAACGTCCTCGTCGGGTTGACGCGCTCCATCAAGGGCAGCCCCGCACTGGCGGCCCTCGGGCTCGGGGCGCACAAGCGCCAGGAAGCCGGGGCCGAGAAGAGGGCCGCGGAGCTGCTCGCGTTCGTGGGCCTCGCGGGCAAGCACAACGAACTCGCGAAGAACCTCCCCTACGGCGACCAGCGCCGGCTCGAAATCGCCCGCGCCCTCGCGACCGCCCCCAGGCTCCTGCTGCTCGACGAGCCCGCCGCCGGCATGAACCCGAGTGAGACGGTGGACCTCATGGGCCTGATCCGCAAGATCCGCGACACGGGGGTGACGGTGCTCCTCATCGAGCACCACATGAACCTCGTGATGGGCATCTCGGACCGCATCGCGGTGCTGAACTTCGGGGTCAAGATCGCGGAGGGCACGCCCGCCGAGATCGCCCGCGACCCGAAGGTGATCGAAGCGTACCTGGGCTCGGAGGAAGTGTCGTGAGCGCCCCGCTGCTTGAAGTGCGCGACCTCGAAGCGGGGTACGGGCCGATCAATGTGTTGCACCGGCTCTCGCTGGTCGTGAACCCGGGCGAGATCGTCACCATGATCGGCGCCAACGGCGCCGGCAAGACGACCACGCTCAACGCCATCTCCGGGATCGTGAAGACGCGGGCCGGGAGCATCGCGTTCGACGGCCGGCCGCTCGCGGGGGTGCCCGCGCACAACATCGTGCGCCTGGGCCTCGCGCAGTCGCCCGAAGGGCGCAAGATCTTCGGGCGGCTCACGGTGCGCGAGAACCTCGAAATGGGCGCGTTCACGCGCTCCGACACTGAGGGCGTGCGGGCCGACATCCAGAAGGCTTCCGCGATGTTCCCGATCCTGGAGAAGCGCCAAAACCAACCGGGCGGGTTGCTCTCCGGCGGCGAGCAGCAGATGCTCGCCATCGCCCGCGCGCTGATGTCGCGCCCCAAGCTGCTCCTGCTCGATGAGCCCTCGCTCGGGTTGGCCCCGCAAATCGTGGTGCAGATCTTCGACGTGATCCGCGACCTCAACAAGCAGGGCATGTCGGTGCTGCTGGTCGAGCAGAACGCGCGCATGGCGCTCAAGGTCGCGCACCGCGGGTACGTGTTGGAAACGGGCCGCATCACCTGCACCGACAGGGCCGACGTGCTGCTCCACGACCCGCGCATCCGCGAAGCGTACCTCGGCGAATAGTGCGGGATCAACGTACCCCGCCCCCACTCGGAGCAAGGGGCGGGACACGTCGGGGCCGGTTCCACGCGGGCCTCAATCGTCGAAGGTGAAGCTGTTCAAGAACCGTTTCGCGTTCTCCGCGTTCAACTTCCCGCTTGCCACATACACGGCCGCAACGTAACCGATCTTCTCGTTGTGCGTCTGCCGGCACGCGCACAAGTCGGCGGGGGTGTAAGCGTGTTCGAGCGCGTCCCGGCCGCCCCAGGTGATCGCGTTCCGGGTGTCGAGTTTGGCCGCCTGCGGGGTCAGCGCGACCGGGGCGGTCAGCGCGTTCATCGCCGCCTGCCGGGCGCTGACCGACGCACCCGGCACGAACCGGACCACGAGCACCGTGTAGGCGGTCGTGCCCTCGGTGACGCGGTGCGTCTGAACGGATTCGAGTGTCTTTTGCTGTGCGGCGGTGAGCCGCCTGCGGCTCACCGAGACCCCCTTTGCCACCGGCATCAGCGCCGTGAAACCGGCACCCATCGGCTTGTGTGTGCTCCATTCGACCGGCTTCTCCGCCTTCGGCGGGAGCAGCGGGGGCGCGTCCTTGTCGAACGAAAAACTGTCAAAGAACGCACGGGCGGCAGCCGGGTTGATCACGTTGGGTGCCTCGGCCTTCATCACCGCCACATATCCGATGTCGGCGTCGAGTGTCAGTCGGGCGACGTTCCCGAAAGGGGGGTACGTGCGCTCGATTGCGTCGCGCCCGGCCCACGAGGCTGGCTTATCGGTGGGCGCGGCGGACGAGCCCGCCGCGCCCGCCCAGATCAGCGCCAGCGTGTCCAACACCTTTCGCCGGTCGGCGGCCGCGGTGTTCGGGAGGAACCGGACCGTGCCGACGCTCAGATCGACACCGACATCCTTGGCCTGGAGCCCCGTTCGCGACTTGATGGGAATGCCGGCGTACTGGTTCGCGGGCACGCCCGATTCGGGCTGATAGAAGGTCCGCGGCATCGCCGCCCGGAACGCGCCATCGGGGGACCGATACTCGGCCCAGTTGGGGGGCATCAGAAGGTCGGTGGGGCCGGGCTTGGTCCCGAGGATCTCGAAGGAGCCGAAGAACTGCTCGATCTCTTTTTCGCGCGGGAAGCGGGGGCTGCTGCTGCCCGCGGCGTAAAGAGTGTCGCCGGCCTCCACAACCCGCGCGATCCCGTTGGTGCCGCTCAAATCGCGGTGCTTGCGGGTGTCTCTCTGGTACTCCTCGCCCCACGGCCAGCCGCCGAACTCGACCCGCCGGCGGCCGTTGGTCAGGTTATCCACGGCTTGCTGGCGGGCGAACGCGGCCATTGCCTCGTGCTGCTGCCAGTTCGGTTTGGCGGCGAAGCGGGCGAAGCCGGCGAAGTAGGTCCGTGTCCAACCGCGGGCGTCCTTGAACGTGTACTCGCGGAACTCGGTCTCCTTCGCCCCGGTGAAAGCAGAGACGCTCATGGTCTTTGCCTCACCCGGAAAGGACGCCTTAAAGTTGCCGGGCGAGGTGAACGTGTGCCAGTTGTCGAGCGCGACCGGGTCGGGGTCGGGATCGCCGGGGACGTTGCCGAGCACCTCATACGCGTCGAAGAATTGCGTAACTGCCGCCGCTGGCGGCTCCTGGTTCTGGGTCCGGTGCCCGACCAGATAGAGCATCGGACCCGCCACGTGCCAGCGAACGACACCGGTACTCCCGGCGCCGTTACGGACGACCATCCGCTCCTCCTGCCAGTCGCGCCCGCCGACCGTGATCTTCGAGCTGGTTTTCCCGATGCCGTCGAACTCGACCGGCGCCGCAAATCGCGTCGTGAGCCACTTTTTGGCGTCGTCGATTTCCGCCGGCTCCACGTTGTCCGGGAAGCGGACGTAGCCCGCGAAGAAGGAAACGCTCGGCGCGCCGAGGCGGGGCTCCCCGGTCCGGTGCTCGCGGATGTCACTGGTCACCTTGAGACCGCTCACCGGCTTCCACTCTCGCGGCTCCGGTTGGCCCGGGAACCGGGCTTTGAACACGTCGCCGGGCGCCGTGTATTCCTCCCAGTTGTCGAGCGCAACCGTCTCGGCGGGCGGGGCGAGGAGTTTGAGTTTGCCGCGGAGCGCGAACCAGTAGGCGCCGAACGCGCCGCCCCCGGTCAGCAGCACACCAACAAAGAGGCAGCCGACCAGCAGGCCGACCCGGCCCGCCTTCCCGCGTGCGGGTTCCGCGGCTGACGTGCCGCGCGGGCGTTCTTCCTCTACCGCGTCCCGAACCGGGCGGCGCGTGCGGGGCGGGTTCCCGTCGCGCGGCTCGCGGCGCGCGCGCTCGCGTTCATCCGCCGGTGCCCGTCCCTTCGGCGCGCGCGCACCCGCGACTTCGGGTGGCGCGGCCGGTGGGGCCGGATCATCGACCACCTCGAACGCCGGCCCGGGAACCGGGCAGACGGCCTGGCACTTGGGGCACTTGAGCCGCTTGCCGGCGGCGGTGTCCGGGGCGTTCAGCTCTGCCGAACAGTTCGAGCACACGACAGGAATGGGCATAAGGTGGTCCGGGAGAGGCTCCAGGGCACGTCGATCTTACGAAAAAGAATCCAACCTGACCTGCTACCGAAATGAGTAGCAATATCGAGCGTGCTCACACATTATCCTCGCCGCGGGTGGCCCGACAAGAGGCCCGCCCACGAACGGACGGGCCGTCGGGCGGGGCGCGCCGATTTACGGCGGGCACGCTGAGGGGCGAATCCGCAGGTCCGAGGGCGGAGGGCGCCGACTCGCCCGCGTCCGGCTCGTATAAGAACCCCATGAAGATCACCCGCCTCTCCACCGATCGCCTGCGCGTCCCGCTCGGGAAGCCGTCGCGGGTGTCGCTCACCGACCCGAAGCCGGCCGCGCCCGACGCCGTTGATCTCGTCCTCACCCACCTCGAAACCGATGCGGGCGTCGCCGGGCTGGGGTTCACCTACCTGTTCGGTGCCGGGGCGGGGGCACTGCGGGCGCTCATCGACACCGAGCTGTCGCCGCTCGTTCTCGGGGAAGACCCGCGGGACACGGACAAGCTGTTCGCGCGCGCCGAAGCGCGGTTCCGCGGGGCCGGGTTCGGCGGGCTCGCGGCGCGCGCGTATTCCGCCATCGACACCGCGCTCTGGGACGCGAAGGCGAAAGCCGCCGGGGTGCCGCTCGCAAAGGTGCTCGGGAACGCGAAACCCGGGGCCGCGTTCGTGGTGTCCGATGCCGCGCCACTTGGCCGCGATGCGGCGGACGCTCTGAAAGCCGCGAAGCCGCACCTCAAGCAAGGGGCGGTCGGGGTTCGCGTCGAAATCGGCGGCGGCGGAGACGTTCAGGCCGACGCCGAGCGGGTGCGCGAGATCCAGGACGGGCTCGGCGAAAACGGCTGGATCGCGGTCACCGCCGAAGGCCGGTTCGATCTGAGCACCGCGCTCGCGCTCACGCACTTCTTCGAGGACGTGGGGGTTGACGTCTTTGAAGACCCCATCCCGGCGGCCGATGCTCTCGGGTACGAGAAACTCGCCCGACTCGCGGAAGTGCCGA